>NZ_JBHWHH010000038.1:0-49836 GCF_042732555.1 Nocardia sp. NPDC059764 | reverse complement strand
GTGCTGAACATCTACAGCGGGATGCGCGACGACATCGTCGCGCTCTACACCGACCCCGCCGAGGTGTTCGCGGTCAGCTTCCGCATGACCGGGCGGCTGCAACGGCAACTGCCCGAAGGGGTCCGGGTGCTCCTGAACTCCGGCACCTCCATCCTGCTGCGCGACGAGGGTCTGGCCCCGCGCGCCCGGCACGACATCGTGGCCGCCCAGGAGGCGGGCCGCTTCGAGCCGATGGATCCCGATATGGCGGTCATGGCCGCGGGCGGCGCGCTGCTGGGTCTGCTCCAGATGCTCGACGCGCGACCCGACGCCGACGCCGGCGCGCTCACCGACGAGATGACCTTCCACGTGCTGCGCATGTTCGGCATGACCAAGCGCGCGGCGCAGAAGCTGACCACCGCCGAACTGCCCCCGCAGCCGCAACTCTGAGTTCATCGCCGCGCGATCAGGTCGAGGGCGATATCGGCGAGCATGTCCTCCTGCCCGCCCACGAGGCGGCGGTGTCCGGCCTCCACCAGCAGTGTCCGCACGTCGACGCCGTAGGTGCCGGAAGCCTGTTCGGCGTGCCGCAGGAAGCTCGAGTACACGCCCGCGTAGCCGAGGGTGAGGGTCTCGCGATCGACCTGGACCGGACGTTCGAGCAGCGGGCGGATCAGGTCGTCGGCGGCATCGGTGAGCGCGTCCAGGTCGGCGCGGTGCTCCCACCCGGACAGGTCGGCGACCGCGACGAACGCTTCCAGCGGCGTATTGCCCGCGCCCGCACCGAGACCCGCGAGGGAGGCATCGACCCGGATCGCGCCCTGTTCCACCGCGACGACGCTGTTGGCCACCGCCAGGGACAGGTTCTGGTGGGCGTGGATGCCGATCTCGGTGGTGTAGTCGAGGACATCGCGGTACGCGCGGACCCGGTCCCGCACGCCGTCCATGGTGAGACGGCCCCCGGAATCGGTGACGTAGACGCAGTGCGCGCCATAGGATTCCATCGATTTCGCCTGACGAGCCAGCCCTTCGGGGCTGTTCAGATGGCTCATCATCAGGAATCCGGAGACGTCCATCCCGAGTTCGCGGGCACACGCGATGTGCTGGGCGGCGATATCGGCCTCGGTGCAGTGGGTGGCCACCCGCACCGACCGCACCCCGAGGTCGTGGGCTCGGCGCAGGTCCGCGACGGTGCCGATGCCGGGCAGCAGCAGCGTGGTGAGCCGGGCTCGGGTGAGTGCGCCCGCGGCGGCTTCCAGCCAGTCCCAATCAGTGTGGCTGCCGGGGCCGTAGGTGAGGCTGCCGCCGTGCAGGCCGTCGCCGTGGGCCACTTCCACCGCGTCGACTCCGGCGGCGTCCAGGGCGGCGGCGATGGTGGCGACGTCGTGCGGGCTGATGCGGTGCCGGAGCGCGTGCATGCCGTCGCGCAGGGTCACGTCTTGCAGGTACAGATCGGTCATCGGGCGGGCTCCGGGGTCGGTGCGGTCGCGGCCAGGCGTTCGGCGACCCGCAGCGCGGCCGAGGTCATGATGTCGAGGTTGCCGGCGTAGGCGGGCAGGTAGTGGGCCGCGCCCTCCACCTCGAGGAAGACCGACACCTGGTGGGTGACGGACGCGTTCCCGGTCAGCGTGTGCCGCGCGGTGTCCGGGGCCAGCGGCGTGATCTGGACGTCCTGTTTGAGCCGGTAGCCGGGCACGTAGGCCGCGACCTCGGCGACCATGGCGGTGATCGATTCCCGCACGGCCGCTTCGCGTTCGGAGTCGGGATCGTCGATGAGCGCCAGGACGGTGTCGCGCATGAGGAGCGGGGGTTCGGCGGGATTGAGGACGATGATGGCCCGGCCGGCCGCCGCGCCGCCGACGTCTTCGATGGCACGGGAGGTGGTTTCGGTGAACTCGTCGATATTGGCGCGCGTGCCCGGCCCCGCGGACCTGGAGGCGATCGCGGCCACGATCTCGGCATAGGGCACCGCGGTGACCCGGGCGATGGCGGCGACGATCGGGATGGTGGCCTGGCCGCCGCAGGTCACCATGTTCACGTTCGCCGCGTCGAGGTGCGCGTCCAGGTTGACCGCCGGGACCACGAACGGCCCGAGCGCGGCCGGGGTCAGGTCGATGAGCCGTTTGCCGTACGGGCCGAGCGCGGCCGAATTGGCCTGGTGCGCACCGGCGGAGGTGGCGTCGAAGACGATGTCGATCTCGTCGAAGTGCGGCATGGCGATCAGCCCCGCGACGCCGTCCGCGGTGGTCGGCACGCCGAGTCGCGCCGCGCGGGCCAGCCCGTCGGAGGCCGGATCGACGCCCACCAGGGCGGCCATCTCCAGCGTGTCCGACAGGCGCAACACTTTGATCATCAGATCGGTGCCGATATTGCCCGATCCGATCACCGCGACCTTCGTGCGGTTCATCGTTCCTCCAGGGTGAAGTCGACGGCGCCGAGTACATCCGTGCCGGTGAGTAATTCGGAGCGCACGCGGGCTCCGGGCCGCAGCGGGGCCATCGGCCCCAATGCTCCGGACAGCACGGTCTCGCCCGCGCGCAGCGGGTCGCCGATATCGCGGGCGGTCCGGGCCAGCCAGGCCAGGGCTTCGAGGGGGTCGCCGAGGCAGTCGGCGCCGGTTCCGGTGGACGCGAGCTCGCCGTCGACGGTCATGCGCATGGTGATCGCCCGCGGCTCGAAACCGGTGGGCGAGAGTCGTTCCGGGCCCAGCACGAACCAGCCGCTGGAGGCGTTGTCGGCGACGGTGTCAGCGAAGCTGATGTCCCAGTCCGCGATTCGGCTGTCCACGATCTCCAGCGCGGCGACCGCGTGGTCGACGGCCGCGCGCACGCTGTCGGCGTCGAGGCGGTCGCCGTCGAGGTCGGCACCGAGCACGAAGGCCAGCTCGGCCTCGACCTTGGGTTGCAGCAGTGCCGGCCGCCGCGACCATGGCGTCACACCGGCGTCCATATCGTCGAACAGGACCCCGAAATCGGGCCTGTCCACCCCCAGCTGGCGCTGCACCGCGGGCGAGGTGAGCCCGATCTTGCGGCCGACCCGCCGGGCTCCCGCCGCGGTCCGCTCCCGGACCCCGATGCGTTGCACCGCGTACGCGAGCGCCACATCGTCGGGTCCGATGAGATCGCGGACCGGGGTGACGGGTTCGCCGCCCTGCCTGGCCCGGGTCAGCCGCTCGGCCGCCGCGCGCACCTCGGGCGCGTCGTTCATATCCGTTCTCATCGAGCCTCCACTGTCGTCGCCGTCGGATACGGCAGCGCCGCACCGGGTTCGGTGTCGGGAATCGCGAGCTGTCGGCGCAGTTCGGCGATCAGTTCCGCGGATCGTCCGCGCGGGACGACGCCGAAGACGAATCGGTCGGGGCGCAGCAGGATCAGGCTGCCGTTCCGGGCGCCGGCCTTGGCCAGCCAGGACGCCAGGGCGCCGGTGTGGTCCTCGATGTCGGCGATGTCGGCGGCCGCATCGACGGGGCGACCCTGCGGTCGGCCGCCGGCGGCATGAACGGTGACGAACCGGATGCCCAACGCCCGTGTCGTCGCGAGATCGTCGCCGGCCAAGGCCGTGCGCGGGTCGATCCCGATGCCGAGCAGCGAGAAGCCCAGTCCGAGTGCGTCATCGAGGCGCAGCCGGCGGCCGTCGACGGTCCGCACCGGCGGCTGCGGCGCGAGCGTGCCTTCGATGCCGCGCATCCGGCGCCGGGGCATCCCCAGGTACGCGCCGCGCCGGCAGCGTGGCGAGGGCTTCATCTTGGCGGCCCGGATCCAGCCGCCCAGGCCCGGCACCCGGGTCGCGGTCATCAGGGCCAGGTCGCGCACCTGGGCCAGGGCCGGGTTGGCGAGGGAGACCAGTTCCTTGTTGAGGACCGACAGGTCGATCATCGCCTTGGCGTGCGGGCGGCGTTCGGTCTCGTAGGTGTCCAGGATCCGCTGGTCCGCACCGTGTTCGAGGATGGCGGTGAGCCTCCACGCGAGGTTGTCGGCGTCGCGGACGCCGGAGTTCATGCCCTGGCCGATGAACTGCGGCGTCATGTGGGCGGCGTCGCCCGCGATGAGGACGCGCCCGTCGCGCCAGCGGTCGGCGATCACGGCATTGAAGGTGTAGACGAGCTTGCGCACGACCTCGACCCGGTCGGGGTCGACGAAGCGGGAGATGTGGCGGCGCACCGTGTCCGGGCTCTCCATCTCCTCTGTGGTCTGGCTGTCGGTGAGCATGAATTCGAAGCGGTGGTGGCCGCCCGGCTGCGGGCAGGACACGATCGGCAGGGCCGGGTCACAGACGAAGTCGAAGTAGGGCAGGTGCGCGAACGGGTTCGCGCCGTCGCGGGCCTTCAGGTCCACGACCAGCCAGCGTTCGGGAAAACTGGTGCCGCTCATGTCGATTCCGAGCGCGGCGCGCACGACGCTGCGGCCGCCGTCGCAGCCGACCAGGAAACGCGCGCGGACGCTCTCGGCGGTCTTCCGGTCGGTGTCGGGCGGGTTCTTGCCGTAGCCGGTGCCGTGGCAGCGGGCGTGCTCGACGGTGACTCCTTCCGCATCCTGCTCGAAGCCGAGGACTTCGCGGCCGCGGAGCACGGTGACGTGCGGATACCGATCCAGCGCGCGTTCGAGAGTGTTCTCCAGGTACGGCTGGTAGAGGAAGTTCACGATCGGCCAGCCGAGCGGTCGGTCGGTGCGCTGGAACTGGGCCAGGATTCGCCCGTCGCCGCGCACCCATTGCACGACCGAGTCGGCGTTCATGTCGGCGGCCAGTTCGTCGGCGGCCCCGGCGGTCTGGAAGATCCGCAGGCCTTCGTCGTCGGTGTAGACGGCGCGGGCCATGCCGTAGAACTCGGGTTCGCGTTCCAGGACGAGCACGCTGGTTCCGCGCCGGCCGAGCAGGTTCGCCAGGGTGAGGCCGGTGGGTCCGAGACCGACGATCACCACGTCGTAGCCGGTGTCTGTCATCGGGGTCCTCCGGTCAGCTGCGGAACGGTGATCTCCGGTGTGGCGGCGCTCCGCAACGCCTGCCGGAACTGGGTGAACTTGTCGAGCACGGTCTCCCCCACCGGGGTGTGCCCCCAGCTGCTGATGCCCTGGTAGGTCGTTGGCTCCCAGGTGGATTCGAGTTCGGACCCGATGACCACCGGATTCCAGCCGACCTCGAGTTCGAAGCCGGAGGGGGTCACGCAGTAGAAGGACAGCTCGCGGTCATTGGTGTGCTGGCCGACCGACCACTGCATGCGGAAGCCCAGTTCGGTGACCCGCCCGAACGCGGCGAGCATGTCGTCGAGGGTCGCGGACTGGATATTGATGTGCTGCACCCGCGTTCGCAGCGGATCGAGCTTCAGACCGCGGAGGTTGGCGATGGCGATCGAGTGGTGGCGTTCGTTGACCCGCAGGAATCGGATCTTCATCCTCAGGCCGGACACGTTCTCGTCGATGAAATCGGTCAGGCGGGAATCGAAGACGGTCCGGTAGTAGGCGCGCATGGTCTCCGGCTCGCGCGACACCATGGCCACGTGCCCCAGCCCGGCCTCCCCGGTGACCCAGCCCGAACTCAGCATCCGCAGCGGCGCCGCGGTGGTGGTCGACGTCGTGAAGATCTCCTGCGCAAGGCCTTTCGGGCCGGCGAAGCGCCACAGGCGTTCCACTCCGCGCAGGGCGGCCTCGTCCGCGCTGCCCTCGGTGATCGGCACGCCCCGGTCGGCGACCCGGGCCAGGATCCGGTCGAAGCTCTCGTGATCGTCGATCTGCCAGCCGATGGCGGTGACGTCCTCGGCGGGACCGCGCTCGATCAGGAACCGGCATTCACGCTCGTCGAGGCGGAAACGCACAGTGCCGGCATCGATCTCGTCGACGTGCAGGCCGATGGCGTCCGCGCCGAAGCGCCGCCACTGCGGCAGCCGATTCGATCGCACCGCGATGTAGCCCAGATGGACGGCGCCGAAGACCGATCCGTCGGTGGTGGGTCGCAGTAACTCGCTCATGATCAGTCCCCGAGGAACGCGGCCGCGAAGGTGTTGAACAGCTCGGCGCGCTCCCACTGCACCCAGTGGCCGGTGTTCGCCGCCAGGTACAGATCGCAGTTCGGCATGGTCTGGGCGAGCATTCGCCCGCCCTCCGGGCGATTGACCTTGTCGTTCGCACCCCAGATCACCAAGGTGGGATGGGCGAGCGCGCGCAGCCGTGAGTCGCGGGTGAAGTCCATGCGCCACAAGGTCCGCAGCGCCAGCGGGCCCGATGGTCGGCGCAGCGGCGGGTTGGCGACGACCTCGGGGTCGATGCTGGCCGCGTAGCGCTGTTCGATCAGCTCCTCGGGCACGGTGCCGCCGTCGAAGACCAGGTACTCCCGGATGAATCGGCGCAGCTTGTCGCGACTGGGACCCTCGCCCTGGTAGTAGCCCAGCAGCGCGCTCAACCCGGCGGTCGGCAGCGCCCGGGTGGTGCCGACGCCGCCGGGGCCCATGAGCACCATGCGGCCGACCTTCTCGGGCCGATCCAGCGCCAGTCGCAGGGCGGCCGCGCCGCCGTAGGAGTTCCCGACCAGATGCGCGGAGTCGATCCCGAGCTCGTCGAGGAGCCCTCCGATCGACCGCCCGAGGTGCCCGAACGGATCCGACTGGTCGATCCACTTCTCGGACCGCCCATATCCGGGCAGGTCCGGCACGATCACGCGGAACCGGCGGGCCAGTTCGCCGATATTGCGCGAGTAGTTCGCGGTCCCGGTCGCGCCCGGGCCGCCACCGTGCAGCAGCACGACCGCCGGTCCCGATCCGGTCTCGCCAATATGGATCTCACGGCCGCCGACCCGGACCGTCCGTTCGGTCAGCTCGCTATCGATGCTCGTCATCGCCACCTCCGTACCCGTTGTTGATGAAATCATCAGTTACGAGGGTTTCCTCTGTCAAGAAGAAAATGATGAAATCATCAGAATTGCGGGGTGGGTGTCCACCGACAGGGAGGCGTCCGCAGACGAAAGAACGCCAATGCCCATCGGGCATTGGCGTTCGATGCGGTATTCGTCCTCCGCGGACCGGGAGGACAGTGACTCAGAACAGGAAGTAGCGCTGGGCCATCGGGAGTTCGGTGGCGGGTTGCTCGCTCCAGACCTCGCCGTCGATGCGGACGGTGAAGGTGTCGGGTTCGACCTCGATACGCGGCATGGCCTCATTGTTGGGGAGGTCGGCCTTGGTGCGGCGGCGGACATTGGCCACGGGTACGAGTTTCCGGTTGACGCGCAGGCGGTCGGCGAGGCCGTCCTCGATGGCCTGTTCGGAGACGAAGTGCAGGGACGTCGAGGCCGTCACGCTCGGGGCGGCGCCGAACATGGGGCGCGGGAGGACCGGTTGCGGGGTCGGAATGGAGGCGTTGGCGTCGCCCATGGCGGCCCAGGCGATCGCGCCGCCCTTGATGACGGCGTGCGGGCGGACGCCGAAGAAGGCGGGCTCCCACAGCACCAGGTCGGCCAGTTTGCCGACCTCGACCGAACCGATCTCGGCGTCCAGGCCGTGCGTCACCGCCGGGCAGATGGTGTATTTCGCGACGTAGCGCTGCACGCGATTGTTGTCGGCGGCGCCGTCGCCGGGCAGGGAGCCGCGGCGGCGCTTCATGACGTGCGCGGTCTGCCAGGTGCGCATGACGACCTCGCCGATGCGGCCCATGGCCTGGGCGTCGGAGCCGATCATGGAGATCGCGCCCAGGTCGTGCAGGAGGTCCTCGGCGGCGATGGTCGAGGGGCGGATGCGGGACTCCGCGAAAGCCAGGTCCTCGGGGATGGACGGGCTCAGGTGATGGCACACCATGAGCATGTCCAGATGCTCGTCGAGGGTGTTGATGGTGTGCGGCCGGGTCGGGTTGGTGGAACTGGGCAGCACATTGAGATGCGAAGCGACGGTGATGATGTCGGGTGCGTGGCCGCCGCCCGCGCCCTCGGTGTGATACGAGTGGATGGCCCGGCCGCGGATGGCGGCCAGGGTGTCCTCCACGAAACCGGCCTCGTTCAAGGTGTCCGAGTGCAGAGCCACCTGCACGCCGGAGGCGTCGGCGACGGTGAGGCAGCGGTCGATGGCGGCCGGGGTGGTGCCCCAGTCCTCGTGCAGTTTGAAACCGCCCGCGCCGCCGCGCAATTGCTCCCACAGCGCGTCCTCACGCACCGTGTTGCCCTTGCCCAGCAGCAGGATGTTGACCGGCCACGAGTCGGTGGACTCCAGCATGCGGGCCAGATGCCAGGCGCCCGGGGTGACGGTGGTGGCCTTGGAGCCCTCGGCCGGGCCGGTGCCGCCGCCGACCAGGGTGGTGATGCCACCCGCCATGGCCTCGTCGAGGATCTGCGGGCAGATGAAGTGCACGTGGCAGTCGATGGCGCCGGCGGTGACGATGCGGCCATTGCCGGCAATGATCTCCGTCGACGGACCGACCACCAGGTCCGGGTGCACACCGCTCATGGTGTCCGGGTTCCCGGCCTTGCCGATGGCGACGATGCGGCCGTCGCGAATACCGATGTCGGCCTTGATGATTCCCCAGTGGTCGACGATCACCACACCGGTGATGACGGTGTCCGGGGTGCCCTCGGCGCGGGTGGCGCGGGCCTGGCCCATGGATTCGCGCAGCACCTTGCCGCCGCCGAACACGGCCTCGTCACCGGCGAGTCCCGGTCCGCCGCTGCGGTCCTCGGTGATCTCGATGAGCAGGTCGGTGTCGGCGAGCCGGATGCGGTCGCCGACGGTGGGCCCGAACAGTTCGGCGTATCGGGCGCGAGAGAGTTCGGCCATCAGGCATCCAGCTTTCCGGGAGGGGTGAGGCTGATTCCGTGCACTTCGCGGTCGCCGCCCAGCGGGACCAGCGAAACCCGCTGCCCCAGACCGGGTTCGAACCGCACCGCGGTTCCGGCCGGAATGTCGAGACGGTGGCCGTGCGCGGCGGCGCGGTCGAATTCGAGCGCGGAGTTGGCCTGCGGGAAATGCACGTGCGACCCGACCTGCACCGGCCGGTCCCCCGTATTGAGCACATCCAGCTCGATGCGTTCGGCGCCCGCGTTCAATTCGATCGTGCCGTCGGCACAGAGGTATTCACCGGGAATCATCGCGTCATCCGATCGGGTGGTGGACGGTGACGAGCTTGGTGCCGTCCGGGAACGTGGCCTCCACCTGCACGTCGTGGATCATCTCCGGAATGCCGTCCATGACGTCGTCGCGGGTCAGCACGGTACGCCCGGAGGCCATCAGCTCGGCCACCGTGCGCCCGTCCCGCGCCCCCTCGAGCACGTGATCGGTGATGATCGCGATCGCCTCGGGATGATTGAGCTTCAACCCCCGAGCCTGCCGCCGCCGCGCCAACTCGGCCGCGTAACTCAACAGCAGGCGTTCCTGCTCGTGCGGCGTCAGTCGCATACGGGCTCCTCGGCAATCACGGGGACGGATCGTCGGTCATTCTGGCACGCCCCGCGTTACCAGCATGTTTCGACGATCCGCGCCCCCGTTACCGACTGAGGTTCTGCAAGCGAACCTGCCCCCGAGCCACCGTCCGCTCCTGCTCATCGGTGATGACGACCTGCCACAACTGCTGCGACCGCCCCCGATGAACAGGCGTCGCCACCCCCGTCAACTTCCCCTCCCGAACCGCCCGCAGGAAGTCGGTGTTGTTGTTCACCCCGACCACAGTCCCCCGATCCCCCAACCAGGCCCCGCCCGCCACACTGGCCAGCGTCTCGATGACCGTGCAGTACACGCCACCATTCACGATCCCGGCAGGCTGATACAGCTGCGGCGTCACCACCCACTCCGCCGCGGCCCCATCCCCACTCAACTCGGTGAATTTCAACCCGATCAGGTCCGTGAACGTGCCCTCACTCAGCTTGTTCATCAGCTCAGGCGTCACATCAGCCAGCGATTTGATCGAAGAGAAGTCGTCGCTCATATGCACACATTTGCACATTCCTCCCCCACCCCCGGTACCGGGACCTACTCCGACGCCAACGCCGCACCCAACTCGTACGGCCCCAACCGCGTCCGCCAGTGATGACACTCGGCAGGACTCACCGTCTGAAGATCCGCGAACGCCGTTCCGAAATACCCGATAGTCTCTGGATGTCATTGGTCCACAAGGCAACCGAGCGGATAGACATCATTGGATATGCCTATCCCTCGTATTCGAGTTGCTGCCCAACGCGTCCGAACTGATCGCGGCGAAGGCCCGCATCGGGTGTGCGGTGCGCTTGGGTTTCGCAGATCCAGAGTGCGACCACGTCATGGAGCGCGACAGACTGGAACAGATGGGTGGAACCCTTCCGGGCCGGATACGAAACGCTCTGTCGATGTTGGGTCCTCTCGCCGACACCCCAGGATGCGAGGTGGCACTGCACACCGCACACCCGCACAACTCGGTGTTTCGGTTCGACGTGGAGATGATCGTGACGCCGCATTTGTTCCGAGCCAGGGGCTACCAGCACCCGGCGCTCTACCTGCGGAGACTGTCACCGCACGGCATCTTCGAATCATTTGCAGACCAGGTCGAGCAGATCTGGGGAACAGCGACCCCTTTCGAGATCGAGGAGGACCGTGGGCCCACGGCGTGACTACTACCGGGATCCGAACGCACCCAAGCCGAATTCACTGAAGCCAGGCGGTTCGGCTTTGGTGGTGGACGACGCGGGTCGGGTGCTCATGCAGCGCCGTGGCGACTCGGGCAATTGGTCGCTGCCAGGAGGAATCATGGAATTGGGTGAGACCTTGGCAGACTGCGTGATTCGTGAGACCCGCGAGGAAACCGGGTTGGATATCGAGGTCACAGGATTGCTCGGGATCTACACCGATCCCGAGCACGTGATCGCGTATTCGGATGGTGAAGTTCGGCAAGAGTTCGCGATTGTGTACTACGGCAGGGTGATCGGTGGCGAGATCGAGGTCTCACACGAATCCACCGAGGTTCGCTTCATTGCGCTCGACGAGCTGGAAGACCTGCCGGTTCATCCAACCGTGCGCTTGAGGCTTCGACACCATCAGGAAAGCCGCAACCCTCCATGGCTGGGCTGACGCCCAGTCCACTGATCACGCGATTCGAGGCTCAGTTGCAACTTAGGTAAGCCTGACCTACACTCGGAATCGGCGTCAGGATCGTGGGAGGCCCCGAGGGCTGCGGTGGCCCCCGATCCGCTGCCGGTGGTGGGTTCTGTCGAGAGTGATCGGTCGACAGAGCCCACCACCTCTGCATTCGGGGCCCACAGGCGTTGTCAGGCACGGGCCGTTTCTTCGATGAGGCGGACGACGAGGGTGAGTCGGCCGGTTGGCGTCCACGCGCCGATGGCGACGTTGCCCGAACCCAGAGGGGTGAGGCTCTCGATCTCTCCCTCGCTGACGAAGTCGATCGGCAGGGGGATGCGTTCGGGCGAGTCGAGGTTCTCGTCGGTGACGATCAGTGCGTCCTCGGTCGCGTACACGGCGACTCGGTCGTCGGTGATCCAGCATCCGGCGAGCCCGAAACCGTACTCGGCGTCGACGTCATTCGCGTCGAGCCGTGAGATCTCCTTCAGGTCCGGCCACGACAGCATCCGTACGGTCTGTGGATCGCTGGGATACGGAGTGATGAGAAGCCTTGCGCCCGACGGACTGAAGCCCGCGATCACCGGGTCTTCTCCTCCGAGGATCTCGGTCAGGTGGAGGCGCGAACCCTCGACATCGACGCGGAAGGCGAGGACGCCGTCCTGACCCATGGCGAGCTCGAGAATCGCCGTGGCTTCGACAGGATGACGATGCAGGAAGGCGCGAGCATCATCGGCGTCGATCGCCTGGTCGTCGAGGATCGCCCCGGTCGCGGGATCGAGCACGCGCAGCCGGTGCTTCTCGCCGTCCGGGACAGCGACGACAAGTAGGCCGCCCAGGAGCGCAGCCGCGTCGGCGGGTGTTCCGGCCACCGTGACCACTTCCTCTCCGGCGATGACGAGCCCGCCGGCGGCGGAGAGTACGAGCAGGTCGAGGGCGGACGCCGCAAGGACGCGGACGCCGCCCTCCAAGGGGAGCACTCGCTGCGCGTTCTCGGCGAGCCTCTCGTCGAGCAGACGCACCGCACCGTCTCGCCACAGCGCGAAAGTCGGACGCCCGCCCGCCTCACCGGCGAAAACGAGACCCGACATCGGGTCCAGAATGTCGAGCACGTCAGCGGAAATGAGCATTCGAGCACTGTATCGAGCACGCCCCAGCCGGCGACGACCGTGCCTTGGCGGTACAGGATCGTCCAGTTGTCGGCTGCACTTGGAAGACGGTCAGACGGCGAGTTACCCGATCCGGCTGATGGAGGGTCTCGGTGAACGAGTAGGTGTCCGGGGCGATCTCGCGTAGTGGGAAGTCACTGATTTCCCAGACGTCCACCGCAGTGGAGGGATTCCGGGCTGCGGCCAGCCGGCGCTGTGTCAACCGGGGCGCGCGGCGCCGCTACTCCGCGTCGAAGTCGGCCATGGCCCAGAGCATGCGGATCCAGCCCGGGTAGCGGGCGCTCTCGACGTCGTAGAGCTGAACGTCGAGGGGGATGAACCTGCCCGCGCGGTCATGCAGTCGAACGATGCGTTCGCCTGGGTTGTCGAGGTCCTGGCATTGCGACCACAACCGCCGGAATTCCGGACTCCGGCCGAGTTCGGCGAGGAACTCGGCCGACCAGTCAGGGACGTCGAAGGCCGCGAGGCGGGCCCGTAGGACCCCCACCGAAGCGCGCGCCGCCGCATCCCGATCCAGCAGGGCGGTCTCGGCCCGGAGGTCCTCCAGCAGCCAAATCAGCCAGTTGCCGCCGACGGTCAGCCCCGGAAATGCCTGGCGGGCAGCGTCGTTCAGGGCCAGCACGTGCCAGCGGGCGTCGAAGTATCCGGCGGGATCCGAGCCGAGCCGCTCGAGCCGACGCAGCTTCGCCGGAGTGATGGCCGCACGCAGCTCGTCGAGTTCCGGCGCGGCCGGGTCCGGCAACCCGGCCAGGTCGAACAGGAGGCGCCGGGAGCGGTGCGACACCGGGTGGACTCGATTCAGGCAGCCGAACAGGGCTTCCACCACCGCTTGGGTGGGGCGACCGCGACGGCCCAGTTCCAGGTGGGTGATGTAGCTGGCGCTCACGCCGGCCGCCATGCCCAGTCGCTCCCGTGACACCCTGCGTTCGTCGCGCAACAGCCGCAGCACCGCACCGAAGCTCGGCGGCTGCACGGCCGCGCCGTCGACCTCCGAGGACCGCCGTCCCGCACCCCGCAGGCCCGCGTCCTCGCACGAAATCGTCGCCACGCCTTGCATGTTCGCCATGTCTCTCCCGCTTCTCTCGGCCATGACTGTGACCCCGACCACGAATCCAAGTTATGTGGATGACCGGGGCGGAAAGGGTGCTGTGCGTGCCAGCCAATCGGCTGACAGCGCCAAGTGGTTTGCGGAGGCGGGCGGCTGGGGAACCGAATGCCGCACAGTCACTCTGAGTCGAAAGCTGTGCACTCACGGTCATGGGCACCGGCGGCCGCGAACCTTAGGGTCGAATCCGGGCGGGCGACGCAGTGAGCCGCCTCCCCCGCCCGGTTCCACCACGCGGCCGGCCGTCGGCGACGACCCACCTGCAGGGGTCGATCACCCGGCCGGCCGCGAGAGCCACCCCCGTGTGGAGACCGCTCCACACCGCGGGCATCGCCGCCCGCCTTCTGACGCACCGCATCATCCGCCCGGCACCCTGCGCACCATCGTGCTGCCCGCCACCCATCCGGACTCGGCGCGGACCGCGACCTCGCGGCGACGCTGACCGCCGCCTTCGCAGCCGAAGGCGCTGCCGGACAGCGGGTGTCGATCGATCGACTGGTGGCGGTGCCGGGATGTCTGGACGCCGACACCGTGCGCCGGACCGCGAGCGGCTATCGCGCCGATGCCGCGGGAGTGCCGGTATTGACGGTCGAGCGACTGCGGCTCACGGCGATCGACTCGGCCGCCGTGACGGAGTCCGTGGTCCGCAACGGGGCCTTCGATCGCGTGGATCGGGTGCTGGTGGACACCGCTCGCTGACCTGCCGCGGCGGCCGGCCATGCGTCCGCGGGGTCGTCGCCCGGCAATACTCCGGCCCCCGTTCCGTCACCGTCCGGAACCGGGGGCCGCCGCATGTCCACGGGCTTGCTCTGCGTGCCGCCGAATCGACTCACAGCGCACGCGAATCGCGTGCTCGCCGTGCGTTAGCTGACGCATAATTCGACACGTCGGAGGCAGCTCGCAGTTTTGCTGTGGGCGCACGATTGTCGCCTCTGCGTGCCGCGCGCGTGGCACTGAGAGCCGATTCCTCGGCGCGAATTCACTGGTCGATTGACCGGCAGGTCCCTTTTGCACGACTTTTCAGCACTGCGGTCCTCGTAATGCCCCTCTCACGCATGCATGGAGTTTGCCGTGAACTTTCTAAAATCAGGCCGTTCGTAATGTTCAGCACGAAACTGGGACCCGGGGAGGGGCGGGGTTCCGAGGGGAGTTGAGATGGCTGTCCTTTTGGACGCGCAGTCGTACCCGATCGAGAATCGGCACGGCCTGGTCACCGACCTCGCGAAATCGGTCGCTCTCCAGGTCGACGCCGAACTGCTCGATCCGCCCGAACGCGTCATCACCCGCCACGAGAAGTGGCGGCTGGGCGTGGCCACCCTGCACCGGATCCAGATCTCCGCGGTCCGCGTGCGGCGCACACCCGCGCACGTCCATCGGACACCGTCGTCCGCGGTCGCGGTCGTCCTGCAGAAGCAGGCGGTCCGGCATCACTACCAGAACGGCCGCCACACCGTGACCGCCCCGGGCGAATGCGCCCTGTGGGACTTTGCCACCCCCTTCGAGGTGGGCTGGGACGGCATCGGCGAATCCTGGTGCATTGCGGTGCCACGGGATCGGCTGGGACTGTCCACCGAAACCCTCGCCGCCGCCACCGGACGGCTGCGGCACAGCCCCCTGCACGATATGGCCGCCGGGCAGATCACCGAGCTCATCGAGGGCGCCGAAGCCTTGGAACGCGACCCGGCCGCGGTCATGGTCGGCCAGTGCTGCGTGGAAATGGTGCGGGCGCTGCTGCTCTCGGCTTCCGGACCCGCCACCGGCGACGAGACCCCCGCGCATCAGCAGGCCGTGGTCCGCGAGGTGCAGAACTACGTGCGCCGCCACCTCAACGATCCGGACCTGCGGGTCGAGCAGATCGCGGCGGCCCACAACATGTCGGCCCGGTACCTGTACCGGCTGTGCGCGAACGCCGGAATCCGCCTGGAGCAGTGGATCATCGGCGAACGCCTCGCCGCCGCCCGCGCCCTGCTGGTGGATCCGGCCCACGGCGGACGCACCATCAGCGCCATCGCCCACACCGTCGGCTTCCGTGACGCCACGCACTTCACTCGCCGGTTCCGGGCGGCGTACGGCATGACCCCGCGCGACTGGCGCTACGCCGCCGCGACCGCCTGAACGCTAGCTCACGGACCCGCCGGCACCCCGCGCCTCGGCCCGCCATTCGCTCGGGCCGACGCCGTAGGCGGCGCGGAAACGGCGGGTGAAGTGGCTCGCGTCGCGGAATCCGGAAGCGCGCGCGATCCAGCCGATGGTGCGCTCCGCGTGCCGCGGATCGGCGAGCATGCGGCGCGTCAACTCCAGGCGCTCCCCGATGATCCACTGCTGCATCGACAATCCCTGATCCGCCCACAGCCGGTACATCCGGCGCACCGAGATATGGTGCGCGGCGGCGACTTCCGCCGCGGTGAGGTCGCGACGGCGCAGATTCAGGCGCAGGTAGGTCTCCATCTGGCGTAGCAGCAGCGGGGCGGGCAGTCCCGCCCCGATTCCCTCCACCGGCTCGGCCCCGGCCGCCGACAGCACCAGTGCGCGCACCATATCCACGCCCGCCCTCCCCAGATCGGCAGCGCCCGGATCGTTTTCGATCCGGTCGGCCCGGGCCACCAGATCGACCATGAACGACGACACCAGTGGACACAAGGGACTCCCGCGCAGACTCAACGCCGCGCTGCGCACGATGTCGCCCGGCAGCTCCAGCTCGTCCACCGACATGCGCAGGCTCACGCTGATCGAGGCGCCGCGCATCACCGACACGAACGGATTGTCGTGGTCGATGGCTCCGCAATCCCCGGGCGCGAGCACCTCCTGAATGCCGAAATGCTCGTGGATGCGGGTGCCGCCGATCTGCCGGGTCACCGAGAACAAGCCCGCCGGAGTGGTCCGGACATGTTTGGGAGTGCGGAGTACGTCGAGCCCCGTGGTCTCGGTCCGCAGCACTTCCACCGGCCCGAACAGCCACGCTTCCATGCGGCCGTGGGCCCTGCCGCGATCGGCGAAGCGGACGTCGGCGGCGGCCACGGTCTCCGAGGCGACGGCGGCCAAGGCGTCCGCGCGCTCGTGCCGGGCCAATGCCGCGGTATCGAACACGACCGCCATCCACGCCTCCACCAGTTCGATCCGACGACGCGGTGCGGGCACCCCTCGGGGTACCCGCACCGCGGTCGGAACAGTAGCAGCAGCAAGTGGACAGCACACCATCGTGCAGATAGCCCGCCCGTCCTCGATCACGGTCCACGAATTGCACCGTCAATACATCAAGATCGATTGCCGCACAGTCTACTTGCGAGACCCCGACCGGCGCGATACGTCACTGAGTCGACGGCTACAGCAAACCGGTGGCGTAGCGTTGGAGCGGACCGACAGGTCTACCTGACGCACACCCGGCGCACCGGTAGACCACGGTCCTCGAAGGCCGCCAGCATGGCCTGGCCACGACGCGCGCCCTCGGAGGAGGACGTATTGGCCAGGGCCGGAACGTAGGTCGCCGCACCCACCACCGATTCCGCGACCAACCCCCAGAAGCGCCGCACACTCAGCCCTGAGCAGTGCGTCATCGCCTCCTGGACGAGGGTCAGCGCGGGCAGGCAACGGTGCGCGAGCCAGACGTAGAGCGCCGGCTCGCACGGCAGCGCCACCACACCGTCCTCGCCGACGAGCCGGTCGCCGTCCAGGACGCGAATGGTGGTGTCGGACAGCCCGGCCCAGTCGATGCCGCCGTCGTTGTCGGTGTGGATCCACAGGTTCTCCAGGCCCGGATCCCAGGCGCGGCCCTCCGACACCACCATGGCCATCACCCGGCCCACCACCGCGTGGATCAGCGCGGTGGCCACCACCTCGGCGGCGATGTCGGCATTGCTCATCTCCGCGGCGTGGCGCCGGTACATCAGCTCGATGCGGCCCGCACGGATGCCGTCGGCGAGTCGCCACCATCTGCGTTTGCCCTGGTCGACCATGGCGGCGACGGCGTAGACACGCGGGTGGTCGGGTTGCAGGGCGCGCAGGCGGTGGCAGGCCGACCCGAAGGCGAGCCTGGAATCGCGCGGCGGGCACACGGTTACGGGTTCGAGCATCGAACCTCCTCATTCATCGACTATTCGGCCAATGTGGGGACCAAAGGCGTGGAGCATGGACAACGCGTACGAGAAGATAGGTTAGGCTTACCAGACTTATCGACCATAGAACGTGTCAGGAGTAGTTCGTCACCGTGCCCGCCGTAGTCACCACCAGACGGCGACGTCTGTCCGGACTTCTCGTTCTGGCCGTGCTCCTGCTCGGCGCACTGGCCGCCAGCATCGCCCTGGGCACCCGCAATCTGGGACTCGGAACCGTCTACGACGCACTCACCTGCCCTGGTGGACTGCCGCTTTCGTGCCCGGCCACCGACACCGCCGCCCAGATCGTGCGCGAATTGCGGCTCCCCCGAACCGGACTGGCCCTCATCACCGGACTCGCGCTCGGCATGGCCGGAGCGCTCATCCAGGGCTACACGCGAAACCCCCTCGCCGACGCCGGATTACTCGGCATCAACGCGGGCGCGGCGTTCCTCGCGGCGCTGAGCATCCACCTGCTCGCACTCACCAGCCCGGCGCAGTACATCTGGTTCGCGTTCGCGGGGGCGCTGCTCGCGGGCGCGGTCGTCTTCGGCATCTCCGCGCTCGGCGGCGGTAAGGCCAGCCCCCTGAGCCTGGTCCTCGCGGGCGCGGCCGTGACCGCGTTCCTGCAGGCCATGACCAATGTCGTTGTCCTGCTGGACGGGACGGCCCTCAACACCTACCGCTACTGGGTGGTCGGCGACGTCGCCGGGCACGACGCCACCGCCTTCCGGCAGGTCCTGCCGTTCCTCGCGGTCGGCGCGATCCTGGCCCTGACCTGCGCCCCGACCCTGAACCTGCTCGGGCTCGGCGACGACGTGGCCCGCGGTCTCGGCGTCGACATCACCCGCAGCCGCGCCCTCGGCCTGGTCGCCGTCGTCCTGCTCGCGGGCGCGGCCACCGCCGCCGTCGGCCCCATCGCCTTCCTCGGCCTGATCGTCCCCCACCTCGCCCGGGCGTTCACCGGCCCCGACTACCGCTGGCTGCTCCCCTACTCGGCGCTGCTCGGCGCGATCGTCCTGCTGCTGGCCGACACCGCGGGCCGATTGATCGCCCGCCCCGGCGAACTCCAGGCCGGAGTCACCCTCGCCGCCCTCGGCGCACCCTTCTTCCTCCTGCTCGTCCGCCGCCGAAAGCTGGTGAGCCTGTGACACTCCCGACACCTCCCAACACCACCTCCGACGCTGTGAGCTCGGGCGACTCACCGGCAAACTCCGCAGCAGCGGCCGGATTGCGAGCGGTTCGTCCCGCCGTCCGGGCAGGCGGATTCTCGTCCGTGTTGCGTCCGATGGCGCTGATCGCCGTGATCTCGCTGGCGGCCTTGCTGTTCGGATTGTTCGCGCTGGATATCGCGCTGGGCGAGTTCCGGATTCCGGTCGGGCGCGTGCTGGATGTGCTGGGCGGTGGCGGGACTCGGGCGCAGCGATTCGTGATCATGGATTCGCGACTGCCCCGCGCGCTCACGGCCGTGGTGGTCGGGGCGGCGCTGGGGCTGGCGGGCGCGGTGACGCAGTCGATTCTGCACAACCCCCTGGCCAGCCCGGATCTGCTCGGGATCACCTCCGGCGCGAGCGTCGGCGCGGTCGCGATGCTGGTCGGACTCGGCGAGGCCGGGACCGGGACGGCTGCGGCGCTCGAAGTTTCGGGGGCCGCGCTGGCGGGCGGGCTGCTGACCGCGGTGCTCATCTACCTGCTGGCCTGGGGTCGGACCGCGTCCGGGGATGCCGGGGTGATGGGATTCCGATTGGTGCTCATCGGCATCGGCGTCAACGCGGCGCTGCTGTCGGTGGTGAGCTGGCTGCTGACGCGGGCGACGCTCACCGACGCCGCGCACGCCCAGCAATGGCTGACCGGGTCGCTGAACATGGCCGACTGGTCGAGCCTGATCCCCGCCTCGATCGGGTTGGGGCTCGCGCTGCTCGTCACCGCCGGGTCGGCGCGCACCCTGGCCGCGCTGCGGTTCGGCACCGACACCACCCGCGTTCTGGGCGTCCGCATCCAGACCCAGCAGGCGATCCTCATCGCCGCCGCGGTCTGCTGCACCGCGCTGGCGACCGCCGCGGTCGGCCCGCTCGGCTTCGTGGGGCTGGCCGCGCCGCAGATCGCGCGACGGCTGCTGCGCACGCCCGGTGAACCGGTCATCGCGTCCGCGCTGGTCGGGGCCATCGCCGTGGTGGGCGCGGACCTGCTCGCGCGCACCGCGTTTCCGGTGTCGCTGCCCGTCGGAGTGGTCACCGCGGCCGTCGGCGGACCGTTCCTGCTGTATCTGCTCGTTCGCACCAATCGGAAGGCGACACTGTGACTTCGACGTCGGCTCCCGCGACTTCTAAGGTGGCACTGTGACTCTCGCTGCGGAATCCCTCACTCTCGGCTACGGCGAGCGGATCATTGTCGACGGACTGTCGGTCGACATCGAGCCCGGTCTCATCACCACCGTCATCGGCCCCAACGGCTGCGGCAAGTCCACCCTGCTGCGCTCCCTGGGCCGGCTGCTGCGCCCCAAGGCGGGCCGGGTCCTGTTGGACGGCAAGGCCATCGCCACCATGAAGACCAAGGACATCGCCCGCGTGGTCGGCATGCTGCCGCAGACGCCGGTCGCGCCCGAGGGTCTCACCGTCGCCGACCTGGTCGCCCGCGGCCGCCACCCGCACCAGTCCTGGCTGCGGCAGTGGTCCGCCGACGACGAGACCGAAGTGCTGGCCGCGCTCGAACAGACCGGTATCGCGGACCTGGCCGGGCGCACCCTCGACGAGCTCTCCGGCGGCCAGCGCCAGCGCGCCTGGATCTCCATGGCCCTGGCCCAGGGCACCGACATCCTGCTGCTCGACGAGCCGACGACCTACCTCGACCTCACCCACGCCCTCGAAGTGCTGGACCTGGTCGACCGCCTGCACGACGACCTGGGTCGAACCGTGGTCATGGTGCTACACGACCTGAACCTGGCGATCCGCTACAGCGACCGCCTGGTCGTCATGCGCGACGGCCGCATCGAGGCCCAGGGCGCGCCCGCGGACATCATCAATGCCGAGCTGCTGCTGGATGTGTTCGATCTGCGGGCCGAGGTGCTCGAGGATCCGGTGTCCGGGCGGCCCATGATCGTGCCGATCGGCAACCGTCACGTCATCGTATGAGGAATCCCACACCAGCAACCCGCCGGTTACGACGACCTGTAGTACGCATTGCTGTCGTTGTCTCCGTAAGCTGGTGGGATGGCAGGTCTTGGTGAACTCGAGAAAGCGGTCATGGACCAGTTGTGGTCGGCCGACGAACCGCAAACGGTCCGGCAGGTCCATGAAGCCCTCGCTGAGCGTCGTGAACTCGCGTACACCACGGTGATGACCGTTCTGCAACGCTTGGCGAAGAAGAACCTGGTGGTCCAGCAGCGCGACGACCGCGCACACCGGTACGTGCCCGTGCACACCCGCGACGAACTCGTCGCCAGCCTCATGTTCGACGCGCTGCAGCAGGCGGACGAGGTGGGCAGCCGCCGCGCCGCGCTCGTGCACTTCGTCGAGCAGGTCGGCGCCGACGAGGCTGACGCATTGCGGGCCGCACTCGCTAAGCTCGAAGCCACCGAGGTGGCGCGCAAGGACAAACCCGAGTCCAAATAGCTGTACCCTCGGCCCGAGCCCCACAACGCAGTGAGCTGAGGACATGGACTGGACAGCGCCGGTATTCGCCGGTCTCGCCTTGTTATTGGCGGGACCGGTGCCAGCGCTGCTCTCCCGGGCCACCTGGCCCTACCGCAGTCCCCGTGCCGCGCTGGTGCTCTGGCAGGCCATCGCGCTGGCCGCGGTGCTCAGCGCCTTCGGCTCCGGACTCGCCATCGCTTCCCGCCTGCTGGTCCCCGGCCCCGACGGCCGCCCGACCACCACGCCCAGCAAGGAGATCGATGTCCTCGGCCTGCCGCTGTGGCTGGGCCTGGTGCTGGTGTTCGCGCTCACCCTGCTGGTCGGGGCGCGGCTGATCTGGTCGGTGATCCGGGTCGGCATCCACACCCGCCGCCGCCGGGCCCGCCACCGCATGCTGGTCGACCTGCTCGATCAGTCCAGCGTGCAACGCAAATCGGCCGACATCCGGGTGCTCGCGGCCACCGAGCCGATCGCCTACTGCCTGCCCGGGCTGCGCCGCCGCGTGGTGCTCAGCCAGGGCACGGTCACCAATCTGACCGACGAGGAACTCACCGCCATCGTCAGTCACGAACGCTCGCACCTGCGCGCCCGCCACGACCTGGTGCTGGAAGCCTTCACCGCCGCGCACGAGGCCTTCCCCCGCGTGGTCCGCTCCAAGTCCGCGCTGGACTCGGTGAAACTGCTCATCGAACTGCTCGCCGACGACTCCGCGGTCAAGGCCACCGGCCCCACCCCGCTGGCCCGCGCGCTGGTGGCCTGTTCGAATTCACCCGCGCCGCAGGGCGCGATGGCCGCGGGCGGACCCAGCACCTTGATCCGCATCCAGCGCCTCGCCGGTCCCATCGGCGACCTGCGCATCGCCGTCGCCGCGTATCTGGCCGCCGCCGCCATCCTCGTGGTGCCGACCCTCGCCGTCGCGATCCCCTGGCTGGTCGAGGTCAGCCGCCTGGTCAGCCGTGCCTGAACCCGCTCCGCCCGCCCGCGAATCCGACTCGGGCGCGGACGGTTCCGCCGTGCCCGCCCGACGCTCCGGCAGCTCGCCGAACCCGACATCCACCCGCCGCGGGCCCGCGGCGACACCGAATCCCGATCCGGAGGACACCATCCACACCGACCCGGCATCCGCACCGACATCCACCGCCGCGGCGGCGCCGACCCGATTCGCGGATCTCGGTCTGCCGCCGGTGCTGGTGCAGGCGCTGCGGCGGGGCGGGATGGATACGGCGTTCCCGATTCAGGCCGCGGTCGTTCCCGATATTCTCGCCGGCCGCGACGTGCTGGGACGGGCCGCCACAGGGTCGGGCAAAACGCTGGCGTTCGGGTTGCCGATGCTGGTGCGGCTGTTCGGTGCGCCGAGCGCCCCCAAGCGGCCGCGCGGTCTGATCCTCGCGCCCACCCGGGAACTGGCGATCCAGATCGAGGCGGCGCTGGACGAGCCCGCGCTGTCGCTGGGCCTGCGCCTGGCCACCGCGGTCGGCGGGCTCCCGATCAAGAAGCAGGAGGAGCGGCTGGCACGCGGCGTGGACGTGGTCATCGCGACGCCGGGCCGGTTGACCGACCTGCTCGGGCGGAAAGCGGTGCAGCTGGCCGATATTCGCGTGGTCACCGTCGACGAGGCCGACCACATGGCCGAACTCGGCTTCCTCCCTCAGCTCACGGCCCTACTGAACAAGGTGCCCGACAACGCGCAGCAGCTGTTGTTCTCGGCGACGCTGGACGAGACCGTCGACGGACTCGTGCAGAAGTACCTCCACGATCCCGCGACCCACGCGATCGGCGCGACCACGGGGAACGTGGCGAATACGGCTGCGGCAAGCCCGGATTCGGACGCGCTCGCGGCGGATTCCGCGTCGGGCGCGCATTCGACGGCGCTGGTCACGGGTTCGGCCACCTCCAGCACGGGAGACAACACACCGGGCACCGGGTCGGCCGCGGGCTTGCCGGGCGGCACGGTCACGGGCGACTTCGGGAGAGTCGCCGCGGGGCCGACGATCGCGCATTACGCCCTGCACGTCCGGCGGCCCGACAAGCGCGCGGTGGTCAGTGAGATCGCCGCGCGGCAAGGCCGGACGCTGCTGTTCGTGCGCACCCAGCACGGAGCCGACAAGCTGGCGCGCAAGCTCCGCGAGATCGGGATCGGCGCGGTCGCCCTGCACGGCGGCAAGGCGCAGAACCAGCGCACTCGCATGCTCGCGGCCTTCGTCGACGGAACCGCGCCGGTGCTGGTCGCCACCGATGTGGCCGCGCGCGGGCTGCACATCGACGACATCTCGCTGGTCGTGCACGTCGACCCGCCCGCGGATCCCAAGGACTACCTGCACCGCACCGGCCGCACCGCCCGAGCGGGCGCGTCGGGCACGGTCGTCACCATCGTCACCCCCGACGACCGCGAGGAGGCGGTCCGGCTGGCGGAGCGCGCCTCGGTGACCCTCACCGACGTCGAGGTGCGCCCGGGTGATCGCCGACTCGTCGAGATCACGGGAGCCCGCCGCCCGAGCGGCCGTCCGATCGCCGATCCCTCGGCCCCGCCCGCACCCGAGCGGAAGGCCGACAAGGAGCAGCCGCGCTTCCGGCAGCAGCGGCCGCAGGGCGAGAGCCGCGTGCACAACAAGAAGCGCAAGCCGGGCGCGGCCCGCCGTTCGTCCCGATGAGGGCGACACGTTTGTAGGTTCCTACGACACGCGGGCACAAAGGGCACGACCTTTCCGGCAAATCCGACGAGATTGAAATAACTCGGAGCCGGAAAGCAGGCTCGGCAAATATCTAGCAAACGTCAATAGGGCCTGTCGCGCGCCGCAAGAATCGCCCTCTCCATTCCCTGCGGGGAATCGCGCACCAGGCGGCGAACGGCGAGCATCGGGACCATGCCCGAGCGAAACACCCTGCGCTACACCGTGATCACCTCCACCCCGGACGGCGGATCGGCCTTCACCGATGCCGAAATCCCGCTGGCCGACCGGACTCTCGCCGCCGGCGTGCCCGCCATGGCGGTGGGCGCGGTGCCCTCGATCCCAGGCGTGTCCTATCTCCGCAGCGGCGGCTTCGACAGTGCGCCGCATCCGGCCCCGACCAGGCAATGGGTGGTCATGTTGCGGGGCGCGATCGAGGTGACCACCACCGACGGCGAGCGCCGGCGGTTCGCACCCGGAGACCTGGTGCCGGCCGCCGACACCGAGGGCCTCGGTCATACGACCGTCGCGGTAGGGGCGCCACCGTTCGAGGCGCTGTTCATCCCCACCCCATCCTGAACCGACGGGATCAGATCAAGTCGGCGTTGCCGTCGATGACCTTCAACTTGTATTCGAAACGGTCGATGCGCCAGCCCTTTTCGGTGCGCTGCAACCCCAGCACGTAGCTGCCGACGAACCAGCGGGTGGTGCCGCCGGTGGCGTCGTTCTTCACGTGCACGGCGATGGCGTCGGCGTGCGCCAGCGCGGTGTCGCCGGTGATCTCGATGAGCTGATTGCCCGCCTGGTGGTGCACGGCGTCCAACGCGCCCAGCCCGGCGGCCCAGGCGTCGACGATGTCGGCGCCGGGCTGCGGGCCGACCGGTCCGCCGAAACCGTTGTCGAAGAACACTTCCGGCGCGAGCACCGACTCGCGCAGGTCGGCCCAGCGGGCCTGATCGCAGTAGACGAAGAGCTTGGTGAGGGTGTCTCTGATATCCAGTCGATCGGCGAGCGCCGCAAGATCGGTCACGCTCGCGAACGCTAGGACAGCTCGATTCGCGCGGCAATCGGAATTTCCTTGGCAAGTCGCTGGCGAACGCACAGCATTCAGCTACCATGGTCCAACGTGCAGTTTCTTCCCGGGCAGACCCCGCCCTATGACCTGACCTACGACGACGTCTTCCTCGTCCCCCGCCGGACGGATGTGGCGTCCCGTTTCGATGTCGACTTGTCCACCTCGGACGGGACCGGCACCACCATCCCCCTCGTGGTCGCGAACATGACCGCTGTCGCCGGCCGTCGCATGGCCGAGACCGTGGCCCGCCGCGGCGGGATCGTGGTGCTCCCCCAGGATCTGCCGATCGCCGCGGCGTCCGACACCATCGCCTTCGTCAAGAGCCGCTCGCTCACCGCCGACACCCCCGTCGTGCTGGATCCCGAGCAGTCGGTCTCCGACGCGCTGGCCCTCATCCACAAGCGCGCCCACGGCGCGGTCGTCGTGGTCGAGAACGGCAAGCCGGTCGGCGTCGTCACCGAGGCGGCCTGCGCCGATGTGGACCGCTTCGCCCGTCTGAGCACCGTCGCCAACGCCGACTTCGTCTCGGCCCCCGCCGACGCCTCCCCGCGCGACGTCTTCGGCCTGCTCGAGGCCCGGCACGCGAACCTCGCGGTGCTGGTCAACCCCGACGGCACCCTCGCGGGCGTGATGACCCGCACCGGCACCATCCGCACCGGCATCTACACCCCGGCCACCGACGCCGAAGGCAAGCTGCGCATCGCCGCGGCCGTCGGCATCAACGGCGACGTCCCGGCCAAGGCCAAGGCTCTGGTCGACGCGGGCGCCGACGTGCTGGTCATGGACACCGCGCACGGCCACCAGCAGAAGATGCTGGAGGCGCTGCGCTCGGTCGCCACCCTGGATCTGGGTGTGCCGCTGGTCGCGGGCAACGTGGTCGCCGCCGAGGGCACCCGGGACCTGATCGAGGCGGGCGCGGACATCATCAAGGTCGGTGTCGGCCCCGGCGCCATGTGCACCACCCGCATGATGACCGGCGTCGGCCGCCCGCAGTTCTCGGCCGTCGCCGAATGTGCCTCGGCCGCAGCGGAATTCGGCAAGCACGTGTGGGCCGACGGCGGCGTCCGCCACCCGCGCGACGTGGCCCTGGCGCTGGCCGCCGGCGCCTCGAACGTGATGATCGGCTCCTGGTTCGCGGGCACCTACGAGTCGCCCGGCGACCTGCGCGTCGACCGCGACGGCAACCGCTACAAGGAGTCCTTCGGCATGGCGTCCAAGCGGGCCGTGGCCGCCCGCACCGCCACCGACTCGGCGTTCGACCGGGCCCGCAAGGCGCTGTTCGAGGAGGGCATCTCGTCCTCGCGCATGCGGCTGGATCCCGAGCGTCCCGGTGTCGAGGACCTGATCGACCACATCACCTCCGGCGTGCGCAGCTCCTGCACCTACGCGGGCGCGCACACCATCGGCGAGTTCCACGAGCGCGCCGTGCTGGGCATCCAGTCGGCCGCCGGTTTCGCCGAGGGCCGTCCGCTGCCCTCCGGTTGGTGATCGTCTCCCGCTAGGACTGCACAACCCGAACCCGTCGGGTCCGCTCGGATCCGCCGGGTTTCGCGTGTGCGGACCCCCTTTCCGCGTGTCACCGCCGGGTCGGCACCGGATGATTCCCGACGACCGTCCACTGTGATGCGGCCCCGCTGTGCGGAAACCGGCGAAGCCGCCCGGTAGCATGGCCTGACCGGACCCAGGCACTGGGTATCCGTGGCGTACTCCGCCAGCAACCCCTGCGAAAGGAACCAGTTGTCACCCGCGTCCAAGGGCGCTTCACAGGAGGGCTCCTCTACCGAGCCGGGTGACGAACCCGGCTTCCCCGCAATACCGGCTTCGGAAACGGCCGGGTGGTGCTGACCGTGTCGGTTCTGCTCACGATTCTCAGTCTGTTCGGATTCATCGCTCTGACCGCCGGCACGGCCTTGTTCGTGGCCGCGGAATTCTCGCTCACCGCTCTGGAACGCTCCACCGTGGAGGCCCACGCCCGTGACGGCGACCGCCGGGCCCGGCAGGTGCGCCAGGCGCATCGCACTCTCTCGTTCCAGTTGTCGGGCGCTCAGCTGGGCATCACCATCACCACTCTGATCACCGGTTACATCGCCGAGCCCGTGCTGGCCCGGCTCTTGGAGCCGATGTTGAGCGCGTTCGGGCTGGGCGTCGGGACCGCGAAAGGCATCTCCCTCGCGCTGGCGCTGATCATCGCCACCTCGTTGTCGATGATCTACGGCGAGCTGGTGCCCAAGAACATCGCCATCGCCTCCCCGCTGGAGACCGCGCGCTGGACCGCGGGCCCGATGATCGCCTTCTCCAGCGTCTTCAAGTGGATGATCAATTTCCTGAACGGGGCCGCCAACTGGGCGGTGCGCCGGATGGGGATCGAACCGGCCGAGGAACTCCGGTCGGCGCGCTCACCGCAGGAATTGGGTTCGCTGGTGCGGACTTCCGCACTGCACGGGGCGCTCGATCAGCGCACCGCGCAGGTGGTGGATCGGTCGCTGCAGTTCGGTGACCGCACCGCGGAGGAGTTGATGACGCCGCGCATGACCATCGAAACCCTCGATCAGGACTGCACTCTCGCCGACCTGATCGACGCCGCGCGCGAAACCGGGTACTCGCGGTTCCCGGTCGTGGACGGCGATCTCGACAACACGCTCGGGTTCGTGCACATCAAGCAGACCTTCGTGCATCCGGTCAAGGATCGCCGCCAGATCACCTTGAAGTCCATCGCGCAGCAGGTGCCCGTGGTGCCGGCCAGCCTGGACGGCGACGAGGTGCTCGAGCGGGTGCGCCGCGACGGCATGCAGGTGGCGCTGGTGGTCGACGAGTACGGCGGCACCGCGGGCATCGTCACCATGGAGGACCTGATCGAGGAGATCCTCGGCGACGTGCGCGACGAGCACGACGAGGAGGAACTCGATGTGCGCCGCACGGCCAACGGCTGGAACTGCTCGGGTCTGATGCGCATCGACGAGGTGTCCCGCACCACCGGATACGACCCGCCCGAGGGTGAATACGAAACCTTGGGTGGCCTGGTCCTGACCCGTCTGGGCCGGATCCCCGAAACCGGCGACGAGGTGCTGCTGCCCGAACCCGGCAACAGCCAGCTCGAGCACACCCACACCCGGGGCGGCTGGATCGCCACGGTCGAGCGCATGGACGGGCGGCGCATCGACCGCGTCCTGATCCGGCCGATCGACGCCGAGGCCCTCGCGATCTGGGAGCAGACTCATGGGTGACCTGTACGCCGTCCTGTTGACGTTCCTGCTGCTGTTGGGCAACGCGTTCTTCGTCGGCGCGGAGTTCGCCTTGATCTCCGCGCGCCGCGACCGGCTCGAAGCGCTTGCGGCGCAGGGCAAGCGCAGCGCCCATACCGTCATCGAGGCGGGCCAGAACCTGTCGATGATGCTGGCTGCGGCGCAGCTGGGCATCACCATCTGCTCGATCCTGCTGGGCCGGGTGGGTGAGCCCGCGGTGGCGCATCTGCTGGAGCAGCCGTTCGATCTGCTGGGCGTGCCGGATTCGCTGCTGCATCCGATCTCGTTCGCGCTGGCGTTGACGATCGTGGTGATCCTGCACATCCTGCTCGGCGAGATGATCCCGAAGAACATCGCGCTCGCCGGCCCGGAGCGCATGGCGCTGCTGCTGGTTCCGCTGCACCTGATGTGGCTGCGGCTGGCCAAGCCGTTGATCGCGGTCTACAACTTCGCGGCCAATATCTCGCTGCGGGCGTTGCGGATCGAGCCGAAGGACGAGCTGGATTCGACGGTGTCGTCGGACGAGCTGGCCGAGATGTTCGGTGAATCGCGCTCCGAGGGTCTGCTGGACGAGGAGGAGCATCGTCGCCTCACGCAGGCGCTGGGTTCGAGCGATCGGATCGTCGCCGATGTGATGGTGCCGCTGGCCAAGGCCCGCTCGGTGCCGTTGCGCGGCGACGGGACCACCCTCGGGGACATCGAATCCGCTGTCGCCGAGACCGGTTTCTCGCGTTACCCGGTTCGGGCGGACGACGGTTCGCTGGTCGGCTACCTCCACGTCAAGGATGTGCTCGACCTGACCGCCGACGAGGACGCGGGGCCGGGCACCCCGATCCCGCGCACCGATATCCGTCCGCTGCCCACGGTCAGCATGGGCACCACCTTGTTCGAGGCGCTGGCCCGCCTGCGCCGCACCAACTCCCACCTGGGCCGTGTGGTGGACAGCCGCGGCAATACCGTCGGCATCGTGGCGCTGGAGGATCTGGTGGAGGAGTTCGTGGGCACCGTCCGCGACGCCACCCACCGTCTCGCCGAATGATGAACGCCCGCATCGATTCCTCCGTGCTGTCCGGTCCCGCGTGGCGGGACCGGGCGGCCGCCCACCGCGCCCGCGTCGACGCGCTGCTCGGCCCGTACCTCGACCGGCGCGCGGCGGGCACCAAACACCCGGTGATCGACTTCCTGTTCACCTATTACGGCAACAAGCCCGCGCAGCTGAAGCGCTGGCATCCTGGTTTCGGTGTCGCGCTGACCGATGCCGAGGAGTACACGGGGTCCCGCGGCTACCGCCAGATCTCGGTGGACTCCCCCGACGGTCCGCCCGTGACCGGCTGGACCGCCGACCCCGCTTTCCTCGAAAAGCGCCGCGACACTATCGAATTCGTGGCCTCCCTATTGTCCGCGACCGCGTCGCGCCCGGCCCAGTTGTCCTGCTTCGGCCTCCACGAGTGGGCCATGGTCTACCGCACCGACGATGTCCGCCACCAGCAGGTCCCCCTCCGTCTGGGCTCCTCCGGCACCGACGCCGTCGTCGAATCCATGCAGATCCGCTGCACCCACTTCGACGCCTTCCGCTTCTTCACCCCCGCCGCCGTCCCCCTCAACATCGAACCGCTCACCCGCGACTCCCAGATCGCCCGCGAGCAACCCGGCTGCCTCCACGCCAATATGGACATCTACAAGTGGGGCTTCAAACTGACCCCCTTGATCAGCTCGGACCTGCTGTTCGACGCCTTCGAACTGGCATGCGCCGCCCGCGAGCTCGACATGAAGGCCAGCCCCTACGACCTGCTGGACTACGGTTACGAGCCGATTCGCATCGAAACACCTTCCGGCAGAGCTGAATACGTCCGCGGCCAAGCCGATATCGCGGCCCGCTCGGAACTCTTGCGCACCCGCCTGCTCGACGCCGCCCGACAGCTGCTGAGCAGATAGGCGCGAATGACATCCCGGATTCGATGCGTTTGCAAACAAATGATATTCGTGACCGGTGTGACGGATTAGTCCCGCTTCCGAATGGCGCTGACGTGCACTATTATCAGAAAATCTCGACTGCGCACTGGCCGATTGGCACATTCGACTACAGGTTCGGACGGCTAAGGAATTTGGGGGGCAGGGTTGGATAGGGCACCTGGTCGGCGCATCTGACAGGAATAGTGCCACGTATCCGTCCCAGGTCGGCGGATCGGCCACACTCGTCGTCATCTTCGACAGTTCCTGGTGTCGCTCGCACGTGCCCGTACCCAATTAGAAGACCGACTGGCCTCGTTCACGAACGACGGGGGGATCACGGGGACTCCGAGGTGCTGCCCCACCTCGAAATGCAGCCCAATAAACGGAATATGCGGGCCGTTTATTCAGAATGCTCGTTCGGCGACGCACGCAACCGAATCTTTTCGCGATCACGCGAATTCTCGAAGGGTGCGCATCTGCTTTCGACATAGGAGGGGCATAGCTATGACACGGGATCAAGTCGCCCAAGCGATTATCGCGGAGGGGCAGCGCCGCGGAATCAGTCAGCGCGGCATCGTGATCGCACTGGCGACAGGGCTCGTCGAGTCGAACTTGACGATCTACGCGAATCCCGCGGTGCCGGAGTCCATGCAGCTCGAACACGATGCCGTGGGGACCGACGGCTACTCGGTGGGCGTGTTCCAGCAACAAATCCGGCAGGGCGACAACGGCGAGTACTGGTGGGCTGATTGCGCGACCTGCATGAACCCGACCACGTCGGCGGGGCTGTTCTACGAACGACTCGCGAGGCTGGACTACAACGGTCCGGATTCACCCGGTTCGTATGCCCAAGAAGTGCAGCGGTCGGCGTTCCCCGATCGGTACGACGAACGCATGGCCGACGCCCAGGAGATCTATGACCGGCTGGCTTCGGTAGCGCCGGGTGGGGAACCGACGGAGAAGGAACTCCCCTACGACAGGTCGATCGTCCCGCAGGAGAGGTTCTTCTGGTGCGGTCCGGCCGCGACCCAGGTCGTGTGCAATTCGTGCGGGGTGAATCTCTCCGAGCAATATTTGGCCACCGAGATCGGGACCACCGAGAACGGGACCGATTACGTCGGTTTGATCACTCCGGTGCTGAACAGGATTCTGCCCGCCGCGAAGTATGTCGACACGTACATGCACGACGATCCGCCGACCGGCGCCCAGAAGGATCGGTTGTGGAAGGACATCGTCGGTTCGATCGACGCCGGCTTCGGTGTGATCGCGAATATCGATGCCCCGCCGAACAACTATCCGCAAGGCGTCAAGGGTTCGGTATCGCCCGTCTACGGCGGCGGTGAAGTGTTCCATTACATCGCGTTGATGGGCTATGACAGCGCGTTCCCGCGGGCGGTGTGGGTCGCCGACAGCGGATTCAGCCCGTACGGGTACTGGATCGGCTTCGATCAGCTCGCGACACTGATCCCGCCGAAGGGCTATACCTCGGCTACCGCGGCCCCGATGCCCACCTTGCCGATCGGAGACGTGTGGATCCAACTCTTCGGCGACGGCGGCAACAACACACCCGGAACGGGTTGGCCGCAGCTGGGCGGACGAACCGTCGTCGACGAATTCGCCGCGATCGGCCAGAAGCTGAAGGTCAGCGGCTTCGCGGCTCCCACCGCCGCGGTCAATGTGCCGTTCCCTGCGGGCGTCGACGGTCAGGTCCGCGACGTGTGGATCCAATTCTTCGGCGACGGTGAGGACTTCACACCGGGAACGGGATGGCCGCAGCTCGGTGGCCACACTCTCGTCGACGGTGTCGCCGCCATCGGCCAGAAGCTGAAGATCACCGGTTTCGGCGCACCCACCGGTGCGACCAACGTGCCCTTCCCGACCGGCGCCGGGGGCCAGATCCCCGACGTGTGGATCCAGCTGATGGGTGTGGGCGGCACCGGCTGGCCGCAGCTGGGCGGGCGGACGCTGGTCGACGGCGTCGCCGCCATCGGCCAGAAGCTGGCAATCGACGGCTTCGCGCCTCCGCCCGGCCCACCCCAGGTCTCCTTCCCCTCCCGGATCGCCGACCAGGTCAGGGACCTCGAGATCCAGTTCATGGGCATTACCGGCAATGGATGGGAACAGCTGGGTGGCCACACCCTTGTCGACGGTCTCGCCGAGATCGGAAAGGCGACCAAAACACCCTGACGCGCACGACGTAGCAATGCTCGAGCGAGGTGGCCGTCCGAGGCAGCGGCCGCCCCGCACGAGAGCTGCTATCCGGTGAAACCCACTGTCACTCAGCAGTCATCGCGGGACGTCCTCCGCCCGCGCGCCGCCACCATGCATCGACACGCGCGCGCGACGACCGCCATAGAACTCGTTCTAGCATGGGGCGGGTATCGCCATGATGCGCGAGTGAAACAGGGAGGGGCGCAACATGTCACAGGACTCGGAGTCGCCGGTTGGGTTCTTCGATGCGGCGGGAGAGGCGTTCGTTCCACTCGAAGCGGCTCGTGGTCCCTGGGGGCAGAACACGATCGGCGGGCAGGGTTTGACGGCGTTGGTCGCGCGGGAGTTGGAACGCTGCTGCCCGTTCGAACCAGCCGGGTGCCGTCTCACCATCGATTTCGTCAAGATGACGACCTTCGACTCGATCCATGCCCGGGTCGATCTGGTTCGGTCGAGTACGCGAGTCGCGTTGGTGCACTTGGACCTGAAGCAGTCCGACGATGTCGTGATACGGGCGTCCGGACTGTTCGTTCGGCCTCGGGAGGATGACCGAACAGCAGGTCGAGCCTGGACACCCGGCGTGGAATTCTCTCGCCCAGGCGCGGCGAGCTCCGGCGGGGAGTCGATGTCACCGCTGCTGAGCAGCGCGGATCATCCGAACGATTGGTCGGCCGACTTCTCCGACCACCGGAACAGCGCTCGCAAGAGAATCTGGACGCCGACGATGCTCCCCGCTGTTCGAGGGGAGAAGGCCACACCTTTCATCCGAGTCGCCACGCTCGCGGAGGCCACCAGCTTCGTCACCAACTGGGATGGCGAGAACGTGCCGTTCATCAATGTCGACGTCACCATGAACCTGTTCCGGATGCCGGTATCCGACGGATTGGGTCTGGAATCCAACGGTCAGCATTCAGCCGACGGCATCGCGGTCGGCTCGGCGACGTTGTACGACGAATTCGGCCCTCTCGGAGTCTCTTCGGTCACCGCGGTCGCGAACACCCAACGACAGGTGCGCTTCTAGCGCACCACCGTCGCGGGTGGTCGCGCCGCAGTCCACTCGGTCCCAGCCGCTGACTCAGCCGCAGGCCGGGGAGGTTGGTTGGCCAGGGAGAGGAGGTTGCAGATCCAGTCCTTCTGGACTTTCCATTTGCCGCCTTCGGCGACGAAGGGGACGACGGCCTGTTGGGGAGCGCCGCCGACGGCGGCCCGCACGCCAACATGGGCATCTACAAGTGGGCCTACAAACTCACCCCCTCGATCTCCTCCGACCTCCTGTTCGACGCCTTCGACCTGGCCTGCGCCGCCCGCGAACTCGACATGAAGGCGCCGTGAGCCGGAAGATCGGGCGGCAATCTGTCTCACAGCTACGTGAGAACCCCGACAGTGTCAGGGCCCGCAACCAGGTTGCCGATGCAATCACCCGTGAAGCGGCAACCGACGAGAAGTTCGCTCAGGAACTGAGTGACATCCAGCGAAGGCTCGACAGCCTCGACGGACGGTCATGGATCGCACACATCGACAACTCGACGCACACCGTGTCCCAGACCGTGCACACCGGTTTCGCCGTCGGCAGGGACAACCACCAAACCGTCAACAACAACGTCGACATCCCAGACCCTGATGACCTGTCCAGGGCTCCGCACTGGACGCGAGTACTCATCTGGATCGGCTATATCATCGCCTTCTCCGGCTTTTTCTTCATGATGGCATCGATGAACCACAGCGCCACAAACAGCGACAGACAAACAGGATTCGCGATCTTCGCCATAGGTGGGGTCATGGTCGCGTTCGGCCAACTTGGAGCACAGCCGTCCAGGCCGCGACGGAGAGACCGGCAGTAGCCTCGAGCTTCGATGCGCCCAACGCGGCTATGCCGACTCAGCCCGCGCGGTCCGGGGCGTAAGCTCCCGACGATATGACGAAACCTGTGAATCTCGACGGCGGCTTCGGCGCGCTGATCGGTTTGGATATGGTCGAATTCGATCAGCCCGGCGCACGCAGTGTCTGCCGGATCGCCGTCGCCGACCAGCACCTCAACCCGCACGGCGTGCTGCACGGCGGGGCGATGTATTCGATGGCCGATCAGGGCATGGGCGCGGCCGTGTACTGCGTGCTCGCCGAGGGCGAATCCTGCGCCACCATCGAGATCAAAATCGTCTACCTCGCCGCCGTCCGCGACGGCGTCGTCGAATGCGAATCCCGCGTGATCAACCGAGGCCGACGCGTCATCACCCTGGAATCGGAAATCCGAAACGCAGGCCGCCTGGTCGCCAAGGCCCTGGGCACCTACGCCGTCTTCCCCGCCACAGTGCGCGACTGAGCCCGAGGCTCTTGTCGCGGCGCGTTGCACCCACTGGTAGCAGGTAAAAATCGATGGCATCGGCGAGAGGTGTCTGGCGAGGATAAGGCACTCGGGTCGCCGTCGACAGCGACACCGCTGCCGCGTGTGCCGCCATCGATACGCTGCGCTCTTACTACAGCAGGGCCATGCTGCGGCTGCTCCACGAGATCGGCCGGGGTGACAGCGAAAGGGCTAGCACAGCACAGGCTTCCGAAGTCGACCTGTTGAGCGAGTTCCAGGATGAGCAATCGGCGATCCGTGAGTGGATCGCTCCCGTGGCCGACCTGCTCGGGCCACCCCACCCGGCGACCTCGACGACCGCCTGATCGACCTGGCCCGCACCGACCTCCGCGAGAACATTCGCGCCGAGGCGGTCTCCCGACTCGGCGACCGGATCGAACCGCTACTCTCCCTGCTTTCCGAACCACCTTTGGTGACCTGGGCGGTGCACACCCGGCTTCTCGACGCCTGCCGCGGCGGGCGTCAGCACATGCCCGGCCTCACCCCGGTGCGAGACGTCGACAACCTGCACTTGGCCCGCGCCCTCGCGGATTTCGACGCCCAGGCGTGAGACCGGGGCGGGCCCGGTGCCCGGCCCGGTTGCTCAGCTAGCCGGTTCAGCCGCAGGCCGGGGAGGTTTGGTTGGCGAGGGAGAGGAGGTTGCAGATCCAGTCTTTCTGGACTTTCCATTTGCCGTCTTCGGCGACGAAGGGGACGACGGCTTGTTGGGGAGCGCCACCGCCGATGGCGGCCTGGGCGTCGGCGGTGAGGGTGCCGTTGCCGAGGTCGACGACGTTGGTGACGGTGATGGAGGCGTTGTTCTGCTTGTAGGCCTCGATGATTCGGGTCGGGAGGCTCGGGTCGGCCTGCATGCCCTGCATCAGGTCGAGCTTCTCGGCGTCGGGGACGGCGGGGTCGAGGACCTTCTGCATGGCGGTGTTCAACTCCGTGGCGGACGGGGCGGGCGGGTACGCCTGTCCGGAGGCCGTTTTCGACGTCGAGGACTTGGCGGGCGTGTGGCCCGGGTGCTTCTCACCACTGCCACATGCCGACAGACCGAGCACGGTCACGACAGCCAACGCCACCACGGCGAGACGTCCACTCTGACGGAGCTTCACTACACATCCTTCACACATTCCGAATACTTCTGTCACACAAGATGACCGTGAGAGGCTCCCGGAACAAGTCGAGGGGTCACATTCAGTCCGAACCCTCATGATTGCCGCTGATCATCGCGACCGGCCGCGGGTAGGTTGGAGTGGTGGCGGTCGAGCGGGAACAGGTCGAACTTTTCCTCCGTGATCTCGGCGCGGACCGGATTCCGCACCCCGGGGGCACACTGATGACGCATCTCGCGCGGGTCGCCGACCTGCTGGCGCGGTGGGGCGCGGACGCTGATGTCCAGTACGCGGGGCTCTGTCACGCGATGTACGGCACCGACGGATTCGATCGGTCGCTGCTCGAGGTGTCGGAGCGGGCGACGCTGGCCGCCCTGATCGGTTCGCGGGCAGAGGAACTGGTCTACCTGTACGGCAGTTGTGACCGGTCCGCGGTGTATCCGCGGTTGGGCGCGACGCCCACCGTGTTCACCGACCGGTTCACCGGCCGGGAACACGACGTGGACGACGACGCGCTACACGCGTTCCTGGAGATCACCGCCGCCAACGAGTTCGATGTCATGGCGCACAACACCGAACTCGCGGCTATGCACGGAGCTTCTCTGTATCAGCTGTTCGCGCGAACGGCGGATCATCTGTCTCCGGCGGCCCTGCGAGCGTGGCGAAGCCGGTTCGGGCCACAGTGATCCGAGGCGCTTCCGTCGCGGGTGCCGTGCAGAGCCGGAACAGCAGCAGGAACAGGCAGTCGATGAGGAACGGGACCGCCAGGAATGCCACGGCGGGGACCGCGATCAGAAGGAAGCGCAGCCATTCGCGGACTCCGGCACCCGCCATGCGTCCGCCGAAACGCACGGCGGCCCACATCATCCAGCGTTGAGGCGTGGAGACGCCGCATTCGCGGAGCATACGCCGGAAGATGCCGTCGGCGTCGGAGCGGCCGACGGGAGCGACCTCGCACAGGTAGTCGTGCAGGATCGCCGCGCGGGTGTAGGCGCCGTAGCGGGGGATCAGCCAGATCAGTGACCTGGGGACAGAGGCGAAGTCGGTGATGAAACCGACCGGCACGCTGAAGGTGTCGGCGGCCGCGCGGTAGGTCAGCGGTGCATGCAACCGCCACCGGACCGCGTCGACCTCCTCGACGACCACGGCTTGTTCACCGAGGAACGGCATCGAATCCTCCTCGCCACGATGCGGTGCGGTCGGTCATCGCGGCAGCTCCTGGTTCAGAGCGGCGGCGAGCGCCTTGCAGTGGCCCTCGGCGAGGTAGGCGGTGGTGTGCCGGCCGTCGGTGAGGTAGCCCTTCATCCAGGCCAGCGCCCCGCCCCAGTCCTGCCATCGATCGACGTTCCACCACGGCTGCATGCTGCGGTTCGTCGCGGTGTCGATCATGTGCTGCGCCCAGCGCGTGGCGGTTTCGGGGGAACTCAGCGAATAGAACTCGGTCATATCGGCCAAGCTGCGCAAGGGGTTTCCCGCCGGGAGCGACGTGATCGGGTCGCCGGCGGCGGCGACCCACCAGGTCGGCAGGCCGGTGTCCCGTTCGCCGGAGATCCCCCAGCCGCCCGGGTCGATACCGACGCACCGACCGCGCGGACGGGACGGGTCGGCGATCAACGCCACACCGCGCACATCCAGTTCGGGATGCTCTCCGGCCGAAATCTCGGCCGCGACATCGCCCGCGATTTGCGCGCCCTGCGAATACCCGCCCAGGACAACAGGATTCGGGCTCGCACCGATCGCGCCGAGCAGCGCCTCACGCCCCGCGGCGCGACTGTCCGCGTAGGTGCCGGGGCTGCCGTACTCGGCGGGATAGTCGACGATGCGGGTGGTGAATTCCGCGGGGTCCAGGTCGCGCAGGAACTCCTCGCTGATGTTGTCACCGCCGTGCGGGCAGAATGTGCCGGGCACCATGAGAACGTCGATCATGACCGCACTCCGGTTCGCGCGGTGACGATTCCGCAGGCGGCCGCCAATTCGTCGGGCGACAAACCGTCGGCGCTGTTCATGTCACAAGGCCCGAACGGGTCGCAGCCCTCGGGCAGTCCGCCACCCCACCCCTGTCCGTCGGTGTATTGATGCGCGACCTGTCCCGGCAGTTGCGGATCGTTGCCGTAGCCCGCCGCCACCACACGCAGCCCCTCGGGCCGGGTGGGCCACATCGACGCGAAGTCGGAGGCATTGGCGTACCCGATGACCCGGCGCGGATCACCGAGCCAGTCGGCGGCCGCCCAATAGGCGCGATTGATCCCGTCGGATTGGTCGCCGGACGGATTGCCGCCCTGTTCGACATCGAGCATCACGATCATCCGCGGATGCGGTCCCCCCGCCTCGGCGACCATGTCGATGCAGGTCCGCACCGTCTCCTGCCAATTCGGACGCCAGTAGAAATAGACGATGAAGCACGCCAGTCGCCCGGAATCGGCTGCGGCGGTGGCCCACCGATAGTTGCGCGCGAAGTGGTCGTCGCGGAATGTGCCGTCATTGCTGCGAAAAGACAGGACTTCGTACGGATAGTCGTCGTTGACGGGCGCCTGAAAAGTGGACACGTCAGCGAACAAGGTGTCGGTCATGAAGTTCTCCCCCAGTACAGATCGGCGGTCTCTCCCACCGCCGATCTCGAAGGTAGAACCTGATACCCCCGATCCACCACGCATTTATTCCGAACCATCGAAAAAGACGCGGTCACACCACTTTTCCGAGTTTCCGGACCGGACGAATCCGGCGGGGACCATGTCCGCCGCACCGGTCCCGCGGAGTCAGGAACCGAACCAGCGCCGCCGCCGAGCGGCCGCGAATTCGGCTTTCTCCTCAGCGAATTCGGCGGATGGCCCGAGGAATGGGGCGATGGGTGCTGGGCCGGAGAGGAAGTCCGCCTCGACTTTCCCGACGAGGCCCCCGCCGAACTCGATGTGGCATGTACCCCGTCCCAGATACCTGCCGTCGCGGGGACTGTCGTGCAGGCGGGCGATGATGTCGGCCGCGACGGTTCGGGCCGCTGTCTCGGCGAATGCGCCCGCGCGGGGCACGGGTGCATCGGCGCAGTCGCCCAGTGCGTACACCCCGGGGTAGGGGGTGGCCAGGGTGGCCGCGTCGACATGGATCCAGCCGTCCACTCCCCCGGCCGTCAGTCCGGAAACCTGAACGACCTCCGGAACCCGGTGCCGGGGAATGCCGATGAACAGGTCGTAGGGCAGATCTCCGGCCCGCGTCGACGCGGTGTGCATCGCCGGGTCCAGGGCACGCACCCGCGTTCCGGGCGCGTACTCGATGCCACGGTCGGCGAGTGCGCCGAGGATCGCGGTATCGGAGCTCGGCGACACCGGAATGGGTGAGTCCATCGGGGTGATCAGTCGCATGCGGGTCGCCTCGCGCAGGTCGCGTCGCACGAGCTCCTCGTGGAGCAGCAGCGCGCCTTCGTACGGCGCCGGCGGGCACTTGAACGGGACGCTCAGGATCGACATCAGGATGGTGCCGCCGGTGAAGGCGTCGAGGCGTCGCCGCAGCCGGTGGACGCCCGCGAGCGAGTAGTACTCGTGACCGTCGTCGACGAATCCGGGGGTGGCGGCGCAGTCGTACTCCGCACCCAGCGCGACGACGAGCGTGTCCGGCGCGTACCCGCCTCGATCGGTGGTGACCGTGCGGCGGACGGGGTCGATGGCGGTGACCGTTTCGCGCCGGAACTCCACGGCCGGGAGGTCGATGGTGTCGTAGGGAATCCGGACCTCGTCGACGGTGCGCCCCCGGAACAGCACGTCCAGCTTGGCGAAGCCGAAGACGAATCCTTCGGAGCAATCCAGCACGGTCACCCGGACCTCGTCCGGTACGGACCCGGACAGACCCGCAGCGAGCTCGAGCCCACCGAACCCCGCACCGAGGATCAGAACGGTGTGCATCGTTCGAGTATGCGCCCGATCGCGTCCACCGTGTGCTCAGAATTTGCGGTACATGATGGCCGTCCAGTGACCACCGACGATGACGCAGCCCCGCACGGTTAGGCCGTGACCGGGTGGATCTTCACGTTGCAGGTGTCGAGCGCCTCGTCCACCACTCGGGTGTCGGTCGAGTTGGGCGGGGTTACTTGGGTTTTGACGACCTTGGGTTCGGGTTTGCCGTAGACACCACAGGCCACCGATTCGGCGATGGCCTTGGCGGGGTGACCGGACTTGACGACCACGGTGGGTTCGGGGTCGCCGGTGGGTTGCGGGCTCATGTAGCCGGAGGTGGTGCGCTCGGCGTGGACGACCTCACCGGTGGAGGTGGTGAGGTCGAGCCCGGGATAGCCCTTCAGGGTGCAGGCCTGCGCGGGATCGGCGATGGAGAAGGTGAGGGTGATGCCGTGGTGACTCATGGCCGCGCCCAGGCCGGTGGCGGTGACGTCGACCTGGCCGGGGGCGCAGGCGGCGATCGGGGTGTCGGCGGGCGCGGGGTTCCCGGTGGGGGCGGCGCCTGGGTTTCCGGTACTCGGGCTACCAGCGCTGGGTGAGACGGCTGGGATCGCCGAGCTCGGCGTCGCGGTCGGGGCGGCCCCATCAGTGCAGCCGGTGACGCCCGCGATCACCGCGCAGGCCAAGAGCATCGTGAATCCCGTAGAGCGCATCGCCCACCTCTGTCGTCGAATCATCGCAGCCTTTCGAGATCGACTGGGCGACCGGCTGTGTTAACCACTGCGGCAACGGGTTTCGGATGCGCGCAGCGGCCCCGAGCGTCGACTGGCAGCGACTGTCACAGACAATTTTCGCTCCAGATCTACCGAGCGGTCAGTTTATGAGTTAGCGTTCGAGATGTAACCGTGACCACATCGCACAGGAACTGTGCCTCTGGTCACTGTCGGTCGAGCACGCAAGAAGACGGGGGTACCGCGATGGGGCGGTTCACGAGTATCCGGCGGTCCAAGCCCGCCGTGGTGCTGGCGGTGACGCTGATGGGGGCGGCCGTGCTGCCCATGCACGGGGCGTCGGCGGATCTGCAGTCCGATATCGCCAATCAGGTGCAGCAGTTCCTCGATGTCGGACGGACGTCGGTGCCGCGCGCCGACTGCGGACCGGACTCGCTGCCGGAAACCGGTATGCAGGGCGATGTTCCGGCCGACGACCGCAACAGCGGGCGCAGCACGCTGGGGTATCGGTGCAATATGTCGTTCGTCGGCGGGTACGTCGGCAAGGGCGCGGGCATCACCTCGACCACCTACGACCACTGCTCCTACACGGGGTCGCTGTTCCCGGGCAATATCCTCGGGCCCGCCCAGGGTGTGCAGGTGCTGGACGTGTCGGATCCGGCGAATCCGGTGGAGACCGGCAGCCTCACCGAGCCCGCCATGCTCGCGGGCACCTGGGAGTCGCTCAAGGTCAATGCCGAACGGAAACTGCTGGTGGGCACCGGCGTTCCGGTCGGCATCGGCGCGGGATTCCTGTCGGTGTACGACATCTCCGACTGCGCGCACCCGCGACTGCTGAACCCCGGCCCGGGCACGAATCTGATGATGCCGCTGCCGATCACGACCCACGAGGGCGGCTTCTCCCCCGACGGGCGCACCTATTGGGCCTCGGGCATCGCCCCCGGCTTCGTCAGCGCCGTCGACCTGACCGATCCGACCAACCCGCACGTGATCTGGCAGGGCCTCACCGGCATCGAGGCGCACGGGTTCGGCATCAGCCCGGACGGCAACCGCATGTACCTGTCCGCCCTGGGCGGCTTCACCGTCCTCGACATCAGCGCCGTGCAACGCCGCGACCCGAATCCGCAGGTCCCGCACCTGGGCCGGGTGTTCTGGACCGACGGCTGGGCGACCCAGCACAGCATCCCGGTCACCTACGGCGGCAAGCCCTACCTGTTCACCGTCGACGAGGGCGGCGCGGGCGGGGTGAAGCTCATCGACGTCTCGGACGACACCAATCCGTCGGTGGCGGCCAAGTTGAAGCTGGAGATCAACCTGCCGGAGAACCAGGATTCGGCGATGGCCTCGGCCATGGGCGGCTCGGTGTTCTCGTATGACGCCCACTACTGCGCCGCCGACCGCCCCAACGACCCGACCGCCCTGGCCTGCGCCTGGGAGGAATCCGGCATCCGGGTGTTCGATGTGCGGGATCCGTTCCACGTCAAGGAGATCGCCTACTTCAACCCGCCCGCACGCAAGGGCCGCAACCTGGAGTTGTGGAACTCGCCGCACGCGCTGGCCTCGATCATCGGCGTGCCGGGCATGGAGTTCCCGTCGGCGGCGCGGGCCATGCTGGAGGGCAAGTTCGATCCGAACCAGGCGCTGTCCTCGCGGACCGGCATGCTGGCCTTCGGCGACCTGTCCACCGACTGGTGCTTCTCGCCGCCGGAGTGGCACGGCAGCCAGTTGTGGGCCACCTGCAACGACAACGGCTTCATGGTGCTGCAGCTCGCCGACGACGTGTACGCCCCGCCCGCCGACCAGCATTCCGTGGTGGGGTCGTGACGGAAAGTCCCGCACCACTGCGTGATCGAGCACGGCGGTCGCTCGCGATCGCCGTGCTCGCCCTCGCCCTGCTCGCCGCCGGAATGCTGCTGCGGCCGCTGCTGATTCCCGAGAGCCATTCCGCCACACCGGTTCTCAGCCCGGTCGAGATCGGTTTCAGCCAGGACATGTGCACGCACCACGAGCAGGCCCTGATCATGGTCCAGCGCCTGGATTCCGGGGTGGATCCGACGGTGCGTCAGCTGGCCCAGCAGATCGCCGATGCCCAGCGTCTGGAGATCGGCACCCTGCTCGGCTGGCTGCGCCTGGCCAATGCCGCACCGCAGTCCTCGCATCCGATGGCATGGATGACCACGGATTCGGCGGCGGCGCACGATCATTCGGCGATGGCGGACGGCACGTCCATGCCCGGCATGGCCACCCAGGCCGAGCTCGACGCCCTCGCCACCGCCCGCGGCAAGGACGCCGAGGTGCTGTTCCTGCAGCTCATGCTGCGTCATCACCGCGGCGGCGTGGCCATGGCAAAGGCGGCCGATCAGCTGGTCGCGTCGGGTCCGGTGAAGGAGTCCGCGCGCGGCATGATCGCCTCACAGTCGCAGGAAGCGGGCCTGATGACGATCATGCTCGCGCAGCGCAATGCCCAACCGCTGTCGTGAGATTCCCGACCGCCCCTCGCGACCGTGTCGTGTGCTGTACTGACCGCATGATCGAATCGGGTGGGTCGACCGAGATCGTCGACGCGGTGGTCGAGCGGTCGCTATTGGGCGGGCCGCGCCGGTACACCCGCACCCAGGTCGCCGAACTGTCCGGGGTGCCCGTCGAGCAGGCCCGGAAATTGTGGGTGGCCCTGGGTTTCCCGGCCGCCGCCAGTGACGACGAGGTGGCGTTCACCGACAACGACGTCGCCGCGGTCCGCGCCTTCGCGGCCCTGAGCGCGGCATCGCTGACCAATGAGCAGAGCCAGGTCGCGGCCGCCCGCACCATGGGCCAGGCTATGGCGCGCCTGGCCGAGTGGCAGGCCGATCTGATCACCCGCGAGGTCGGCGGCAGGCTCGCCGCCGGCAATGGCGCGACACCCGAGGCGAGCCGGGAAGCCACCGCGCACGCCATCGCGGTGCTGGCCGAACTGCACGACTACGCCTGGCAGCGACACCTGGCCGCAGCGCTGAGCCGAGCCCACGAATCCGGTACCGCCACAAGGCCGTTGCTGGTCGGGTTCGCGGACATGGTCGGCTACACCCGGCTGTCGCGTCACCTCGACCCGGACGAACTCACCGAACTGCTCGACGCCTTCGAGACCACCACCACCGAGGTGATCACCGCCCACGGCGGCTGGGTCATCAAGAACGTCGGCGACGAGGTCATGTTCGCCGCCGAGCACCCCCGCGCCGGCGCGCGCATCGGCCTGGACATGCATCAGGCGATCGCCCGTGCGGCCCAGACGATCTCGGAGATGCCGCAGATCCGCGTCGGCCTGGCGTACGGCCCGGTCCTGACCCGCTTCGGCGACCTCTACGGCACCGTCGTCAATGTCGCCGCCCGCCTCACCGGCGTGGCCCGCCCCGGCACGGTCCTCGCCGACGACGGCGCGGCCGCACAACTCGACGCCGACCCCGACCTGACCCTGCGCCACCTGCGCAGCGTCCGCGTGAAAGGCATCTCCCGCCTGCGTTCCCACGTCGTCCGCGAGCGCAAGCGCCGCTAGTCCCCGAGCGACCACCGTCGGAGCCGAGCCGAACCTCGCAACGGCGCCGGCGTGGCAGTGCAACCCAGGACAGCGGCGCGCGCGGGACCAGCGGCAGATGCCGAATCCCGTCATCGGCCATGCCTCCGCGTCAACTCGCCGGGTGTGAAATCTCACGGGAGTGCGTGATAGCGGCCTGGGTATCGTCAGTCGTGATCGATCGGCCATGGCGGCCGGAAAGGTGGGGCTTCGACGATGACTCACGCGCAAGCGCTGACCCTTCCCGCGCACATCCACGGCTACCCGCAGATCGTGTTCGGCGGCTACCTCGCGGGCCTGCTGGCCGAGCGGTCCGGCGCGGACACCGTGCGCGTCGACTTCCGGCGGGCTGTCTCCGTCGGCACTCCGATCCTGTTGTCACGCCCTGAACCCGGCCACGCCGCCTGCACCGCCACCGACGACACCCTGCTGGTCGAGGCCGCGCCCACCACGCTCACCCTCGACCTGCGGCCCGCACCGTCGTGGACGGCGGCGAAATCGGCTGTCGAGCTCAGCTTGTCGGGTGATCGGACGGTCACCGACTGTTACGGCTGCGGGCTGGCCTGTGCGCCCGGCCTGGGTCTGCGCCTGTTCCCGTCGGAGTTGCCCGGGCAGCCGGAGATGGCCGCCGCCTGGACCCCCGACGCGCGGCTGGCCGACGAGTCCGGCGAGCTCCCGCCCGAGGTGGTCTGGTCGGCGCTCGACTGTCCCGGCGGGCGTGCCGCCTTCGCCTTCTCCCACATGGGTAGCGGCGCGTTCACCGCCGCCATCAGCGCGACCCAGCTGCGACCGATGTACGCCGGGGACGACTACATCTCCCATGCCTGGGTGGTGGGGCGCGAAGGCCGCAAACACACTGTCGGAGTGACGCTCTCGACCGCGGGCGGCGACCTGTGCGCCGTCTCCGAAGCGCTCTGGATCGAACCGCGCCCGGACTGATCGCTCCCCCCTCGACGGAGGCAGCGACCGGGGCGGGCAAAGTCGCCCGCCCCGGCACCGGATCAGAGGTTGCCGACGGTGTGTTCGAGCCGTTCGGCGACCAGCTGACGCGCCTGCTCGCGCAGGATGGGCCGATATCCGCTGGGGTACACCGGATCCGCGGGCGCATACCCCTTCAGCACCTCCTTGGCCAGGGTGATCTTGTGGACCTCGGTCGGCCCGTCCGCGATGGCCATGATCTGCGCGTAGGTCATCATGTCGGTGAACGGCAGGTCGGTGCTGACGCCGATCGCGCCGTGCAGGTGCATGGCCCGCTGGGCGATGTCGTGCATGACCTTCGGCATGGCGACCTTGATGGCGGCGATGTCGTGGCGCACCTTGCGGTAGTCCTGCTCCTGGTCGATGCGCCACGCGGTGCGCAGCACCAGCAGCCGGAACTGCTCCATCTCGATCCAGGATTCGGCGATCTTCTCCTGCGTCATCTGCTTGCCGCCGAGATTGCCCTTGCCCATCGGGCGGGACACGGCGCGCTCGCACATCATGTCGAAGGCCTTGCGCACCAACGCGACCGTACGCATGGCGTGGTGGACCCGGCCGCCGCCGAGACGTGTCTGGGCCACGATGAATCCGAGCCCCTCCGCGCCCAGCAGCGAGTCCGCGGGGATACGGACATCGGTGAACCGCAGGTGCCCTTCGTGTTCGCTGAAACCGGGCACCGTGAAGTTCTTCACGATCTCCAGGCCAGGGGTGTCGGCGGGCACGATGAACATCGACAGCCGCTGATGCGGCGGCGCGTCCGGGTCGGTCACCGCCATGACGATGTGGAAGGTGACGAATTCGGCGGCGGAGTTGAACCACTTCTCGCCGTTGATGACCCACTCGTCGCCCTCACGCACGGCCAGGGTCTGGAACGCCGTCGGATCCGACCCGCCGGTCGGCTCGGTCATGACGTAGCAGGACCCGATCTCGCCGTCGAGCAACGGCCGCAGGTACTTCGCCTTCTGCTCGGGCGTGCCGAAGTGCGCGAGGATCTCGGCGTTCCCGGAGTCCGGCGCCTGACAGCCGAACACCAGCGGCGCCCACTGCGAGGTCCCGAGCACCTCGTTGAGCAGCGCCAGCTTCAACTGCCCGTAGCCAGGGCCGCCGAGTTCGGGCCCCAGGTGGCAGGCCCACAGCTGCTGTTCCCTCACCTTCTCCTGCAGCGGCTTCATGAGCGCCCGGATCTCCGGGTCGGTGCGGTCGTACGGGTTCGGGTAGATCAGGTCGAGGGGTTCCACCTCGGTCCGGACGAACTCCGCGACCCAGTCCAGTTTCTTCTGATACTCCGGATCGGTGCCGAAATCCCAAGCCATGGTCAGCCTTTCGTGGTCTTGCGCGGTTGGATGAGTCCGTCCAGGACGGTGGTGCAGAGAATGCCGGCGATCTCGTCGGGCGTGTGCTGCCCGCCGGGCCGGTACCAGAAGGTCACCGAATTGAGCATGCCGAGCACGCCATTGGTGACCACGTGGTCGGCGGTGCGCAGCACACCCACCGCGGTGCCCGCGTCGATGACCTGCTGCCACAGGTGCTGGATGCGGTCGCGCAGGACCTGGAGTTCGCGCGCCCGGTCACCGTTGAGCGCGGACACGTCGCGCAGCTGGATGGCGACGGCGGCGCGGTTCGCGATGATCATGACCACGTGCGAGTGGATCAGTCTGCGCAGCTTGGTGACCGGATGGTCGGGGCCGTGCGCGATCTGCTCGGCCTCGCCCAGCATGAGCCGGGTGTAGTCGCCGAGGATCTGCCACAGCAGCTCCTCCTTGGACCCGATGTGGTAGTACAGCGCCCCGCGCTGCACCCCGGCCCGATCCCCGATCTCGGCGACGCCGGTGCCGTGGAAACCCTTCTCCGCGAACAACTCCAGCGCGGCGGCCACGATCCGCTCCCGGGTCTCGCCCGGCCCGGACGCGGAGGCGGGCGGGCGGCCGCGGCGGCGGGCCGGGACGGCGGCGGTCATCGGAATCCACCGTCCAGGGCCAGGGTCGCGCCGGTGCAGTAGGCGGAGGCGTCGGAGGCGAAGAACAGCGCCGCCCCGACGATGTCGGCGGGGACGCCGAGGCGGCCGAGCGCGGTGTGCCGCGCTAGTTCGGTGCGCATCTGCGCGGGCCACGCCTTGGCGATATCGGTGTCGAAGGGCCCGCAGCGAATCGTGTTGACCCGCACTGCCGGTCCGTAGGTCTGGGCGAAACCCCCGGTCAGCGTCTCGAGCCCGGCCTTCGCGGCGGCGTAGGGCACCGCGAGCGGTTCGGGGTGGGCGGCTTCGATCGAAGATATATTTACGATCGAGCCCCCGCCCGCCGCCGCCATGCGCGCGCCGATGAGCGCCGAAAGCCGGAACGGCCCCTTGAGATTGGTGGCGATCACCTTGTCGAACATGGCCTCGGAAACCTGGTCCAAGCTGGGGTAGAGCAGCGACATCCCGGCGTTGTTCACCAAGACGTCGACACGCCCGAACTCCGCATGGGCCGCGTCAGCGAGCTTCTCGCACTGCCCCCAATCGCCCACATTGCAGGCCACGGCCAGGGCGCGCCGCCCTGTGGCGTCGCGCACTTCCCGCGCCAGTTCCTCACACGCGTCGAGCTTGCGGCTGGCGATCACGACATCGGATCCGGCGGCCGCGAACGCGCGGACCATCTCCCGACCGAGTCCGCGGCTGCCGCCCGTTACCACAGAGACCTTGCCCGACAAGGCTTTTCCCATGAATCGCACCTTCACGTCGCGCCCCCGGAAAATGTTCCACTCAGTACATTAAATGTACCGATCGATACAAACAACCCCCCATCGTCCGAGGCCGCCACGCCGAGGCCGGGGAATAACGCCCCGTACCGGCGAGTAATATGACGGGCGTACTTTTTCACCCGGCTTCTCGAAATGAGGCAGTAGATGACAGAGCGGATTCAGGTCGGCGGGCTGCAGGTTGCCAAGGTGCTCCACGATTTCGTGGAGAACGAGGCCCTCCCCGGCACCGGAGTTGATTCCGCCGCGTTCTGGTCGGGTGCCGAGGCCGTCATCAATGACCTCGCCCCCCGCAACCGCGCACTGCTGGCGGAACGCGACGACATCCAAGCCAAGATCGACGAGTGGCACCGCGCGAACCCGGGCGCAGGCTACGACAAGGCTGCCTACAAGCAGTTCCTCACCGAGATCGGCTATCTCCGTCCCGAACCGGCCGACTTCCAGATCGGTACCGAGAACGTGGACGCCGAAATCGCCACCCAGGCAGGACCGCAGCTGGTCGTGCCGGTGATGAACGCCCGCTTCGCCATCAATGCCGCGAACGCGCGCTGGGGCTCGCTCTACGACGCCCTGTACGGCACCGACGCCATCTCCGAGGCCAACGGCGCGGAGAAGGGCTCGGGCTACAACAAGGTCCGCGGTGACAAGGTCATCGAGTGGGCCCGCAACTTCCTCGACGACGCGGTGCCGCTGATCACCGGCTCGCACGTCGGCTCCACCAAGTACTCGATCGAGGACGGCGAGCTCGTGGTCGGCCTCGAGGACGGCACCGAGATCGGCCTGGCCGACAACGATGCCCTCGTCGGCTACCTGGGCGACCCGGCCAACCCGACTTCGGTGCTGCTGAAGCACAACGGGCTGCACATCGAGATCCAGATCGACCCGTCCTCCCCCATCGGCTCCACCGACACCGCCGGTGTCAAGGACCTGGTGCTGGAGTCCGCGGTCACCACGATCATGGACTTCGAGGACTCGGTCGCGGCCGTGGACGCCGAGGACAAGGTCCTCTGCTACCACAACTGGCTGGGCCTGATGAAGGGCGACCTGGCCGAGACGGTCACCAAGGTCGGCAAGACCTTCACCCGCACCATGAACCCGGACCGCGTCTACACCGCGATCGACGGCGGCGAGCTCGTGCTGCACGGCCGTTCGCTGCTGTTCGTGCGCAACGTGGGTCACCTGATGACCTCCGACGCCATCATCGACGCCGCGGGCAACGAGATCCCCGAGGGCATCATGGACGGCCTGATCACCGTCCTGATCGCCAAGCACGCGCTGAACGCCGCGAATGACGCGACCGCGCTGCGCAACACCCGCACCGGCTCGATCTACATCGTGAAGCCGAAGATGCACGGCCCGGACGAGGTGGCCTTCACCAACGAGCTGTTCGGCCGCATCGAAGAGGTCGTGGGCCTGCCGGTCAACACCCTCAAGGTCGGCATCATGGACGAGGAGCGCCGCACCACGGTGAACCTGAAGGCGTCCATCTTCGCCGCCAAGGACCGCGTGGTGTTCATCAACACCGGCTTCCTGGACCGCACCGGCGACGAGATCCACACCTCCATGGAGGCCGGGCCGATGGTCCGCAAGGCCGAGATGAAGGGCCAGCAGTGGATCAAGTCCTACGAGGACTGGAACGTCGACACCGGTCTGGCCACCGGACTGCCCGGCAAGGCGCAGATCGGTAAGGGCATGTGGGCCATGCCGGATCTGATGGCCGAGATGCTCGTCCAGAAGATCGGCCACCCGAAGTCCGGCGCCAACACCGCCTGGGTGCCCTCGCCCACCGCCGCCACCCTGCACGCCACCCACTACCACCTGGTGGACGTGTTCAAGCGGCAGGCCGAGATCGCCAAGGGCGGCCCGCGCGCCACCGTCGACGAGATCCTCGAGATCCCGCTCGCCCCGAACACCGACTGGTCCGCCGAGGAGATCCAGCAGGAGCTGGACAACAACTCGCAGGGCATCCTCGGCTACGTGGTGCGCTGGATCGACCAGGGCGTCGGCTGCTCGAAGGTGCCCGACATCAAGGACATCGGCCTCATGGAGGACCGCGCCACGCTGCGCATCTCCAGCCAGCTGATGGCCAACTGGCTGCGCCACGGCATCGTCACCGAGAAGGACGTCATCGCCTCGCTCGAGCGCATGGCTCCGGTCGTCGACCGCCAGAACGCCGGCGACTCGTCGTATTTCGCCATGGCTCCGGACTTCAACGCCTCCATCGCCTTCCAGGCGGCGAAGGAACTGGTCCTCGAGGGCACCACCCAGCCCAACGGCTACACCGAGCCGATCCTGCACCGCCGCCGCCGTGAGGCCAAGGCGTTCAACAAGAGCGTGTAGGAATCAGCCGCTTCGGCGCATGAC
>NZ_JBHWHH010000037.1:0-50821 GCF_042732555.1 Nocardia sp. NPDC059764 | reverse complement strand
CCCGCGGGAAGCGATTGCGGGTGGGGCCGTCCGTGTGGCACCCCTGTGCTGCGGCATCTGCGACCGCGGACCACCTGCGGGAGACGGGCGCACGAGGGGTGGGCATGCGGCGTGCTCTGAACCCGCGTTGTACCTGCGAAGGGTTTTCGGGGGCGTGCCGCATGAGGTTCGAGAAGGGCGTGGTGCCGGCGAAGTTTGTACCGGGGCAGCGGATCTCGGTTCAACACCGGATCCGAGAGTGGAACCTGGTGTTGGAGTGAAGATTTCCCGGAAGATTCGGGAGGAAGGCGCAACTGTGGCGCTGCACATAGCTTCACTTAAGCGACGAGGAAAGTCAACAGTCCAGTCTGAATTTCTTGAAAGGTGCTGGTAGGAGCCATCTTCGAAGTCACCGCAACCGACCGGAATCGGGCGTGATGTGGCCGGCGGCGACCAACACCTGGAAGGCCGCCGCCTTACGCGGGCACTCACGCGCGGGACATTCGCGGTGCAGGCGCATGACCTCGTGCGCGCGATCCGTGGACAGCGGATCGGCGGGAGCTGTGTGCGCTGCGAGCTCGATCAGCTCGAGAAGGGTGTAGTTCATGAGGGCCTCCACGGGACGGCGGAAACGACGAAGGCCGCCGAACCGCAGCTGAGCGGTGGTTCGGCGGCCTGGGCGACAGGGGTGATTCGGGCGGGACAAGCGATCACGCGGTGGACTTCCGGCGACGCATCGGGTATTTCAGATGGGCGTCGAGTACGTCGCCGACCAGGAACAGTTCCGGCCAGTCGGGTGCCCAGGGCCCCGGTACGGGCGCGACCTTGCCCGCGTCACGCAGGGTTTGGATGCGACGGACGGTGACAGTCCGGAACGGATCACCCAATTCCTGTGCCAGGATGGCGATTCCGGAGACATTGAGGCGCGCCCGGCGAGCGGCCTCGACCGATGCGGCATCGATCACGAAGCGCTGCGCCGGCGGGCAGACCACCCGTTCGGCGGCTTCGACAGCGGCGCGGATGTCCGCGGGAGCGGACTCCACCCCCTCGGTCATCGCCAACGCGATCAGGTTCGTGCGCAGCCACGCGGCGAGTCCGGCCGTCGAGGTCGGGCCGCTGTAGTCGAGAGCGCGCTGTTCGCACACCAGGCGTACCCAGCCGATCAGACTGGCGTGCAGGTGGTCACGAACCCTGGCCGCGCCGACACTGAAAGGCAGCGGCTGATCACTGGTCCGTCCACTGAGCCGGGCATTCGCCGCACCGAGTCGAGACCTGCCGTTGACGGAATCCGCGAGGTCCTCGACCAGATCCGGGATGCCGGCGAGCAACTCGGCGAGCTCGCGAAGGGCACCGACTTCGAGATACAGGTGGGCCGACCCGTCGCCTGTCATCACGCCACCTCCGAATCCACATGGGCCGAAGTCGGAAGTAGCTCGGCAGGCTCACGCCCCAGCGCGCACGCGACGAGCACTAGATCGGCAACGCTGAACGGCGCAATCGCGCCCATTTCGGCAGCAAGCGAAGTCGCACTGAGGCCGGTTCGGGCAATGATCTGCCCCAACCCCACGCCCGCCTCACGCATCGCCAGTGCCACCCTGTCGGCGATATGTCGATCTAGAAAGTCCATACGGGCCACCATAAGGTCCATACGGACCTTCAACAAGTCCGAACGGACTAGTTATCTGATCGTTACATCAAGATGGGTTTGGACATACTCCAGCCTGGGTGTGTTTGCAAGAATTCCGTTTGGACCTCATGATGGTCCATATGGAACTGCGGGATCTCCACGACGGCATCAACCGCGCAGTGGGTGAAGAGCTCCGCGCTGCCCGCGCCCGGCGCGACTACACGCGAGCCCAGCTCGCGGCCGCGTCAGGTGTCGCGGTCAGTACGATCCAGCGCTTCGAGAACGGGGAGCGCTCCCCCGATATGCATCAGCTGTTCGCGCTATGCAATGCACTCGGCGTTTCGCCGCTCGAGATCATGGAGCGTGCCGTGCAGTTCGTCAAGGGAAGCGGGTAGCAACTCCCCCAACTCCCAGCCGATGACCTTCGATGCCAGGAAGAGATCGGCCACCGTGGCCTCCCCCCGCACGATTCGCTGCGCCACTTCGACGCCCAATCGGGTTGCTACCAGAGCCAAGCTTTCCGAATCGAAAACCTGGACGAACCACTCAACCATTGCTTCTGCGAGCACAGCGCAATTGCCCCTTCTTCGAGCCCGCATTCAGCGGACCACCAAATCCGTCGACCACGATCGGGTCATGAAAGACCGTCGACGAGTCGATGGTGGCAACACGGCGCTACGCCGAGCCTGGTCGACCCCCTCGACAGCAACTACCGCTCCGCCCGGCCCCCATGCCGCGCGGCCTGCACAGACCTAACGCATTCATCCACCTGTCTGTGATGCCCTGGGGCACAACGCCTTCGAATCAAGGTCAACGTGCGGAGTATACACATTCCGCCAGACAACTATCGATTCAAGTCTCGCCCAATGCATCTGGCTATTCAGCCGCTCATAGAACTACCAACAGGTAAGGGTTGGCTATATCGCGCAGCTACGGTTTGGCACTGAAATCGGTTGGCATTAAGCAACTTTGACTTACACCTCCGCGCGCATATGCGCTTGCGCGGTGAAAGGCAATGACCAATCGTGCCAATTACTCTGGAGACTGGTGATTCACCGCCGGAGCGGTGGGCTGAGGGACGGCGTAGGTCGGGCGAGCGGGTGTGGAGGGGGTTGGGGTCGCGACAGCCCGGGGAGTCGGGGTGACGGTGGGGACCGCCAGGGGCTGTGGGGGTGTTCGGTCGGGGAGTCCGCGGGTGTCGGAGTGCAGGGAGTTCGGGTCGGCGCTGCCGGGACTCGGGAGGGGGACGACACCTCGGGTTCGGTTGCCCGGGTTCGGGCGAGCCGGGGTATCCGGTGTGACATTGCTTGGGGTTGTGGGGTTTTCGGCGCCCGGAACGGTCTGCTGGGCGTAGGACGGATCCGTGTAGGTCGGAGTGCCGGCGCCGGGGGTGGTGATCTCCGGGGCGGCGCCGGTTTCTGGATCGAGTTCCGTTGGGGTGGTGTCTGTTTGGGGAGACTGCGGGGAAAGCAGGCTGGGGAGGAGGCCCGGGGACTGGACCGCGGGGAAGTCGGTGAGGGCGGGGCCTATTTCCATCGCCGAGGCGGGGGTCAGGGGGCCGCCGTCGGGGGCTGCGGAGTATTCGGCTCGGAGGATGTGGTTGTCGCGGACCAGGACTCGGCCGGAGGTGGACTCGACGGCTTCGGTGGTGCGGGGGTCCTCTTTGTCGGTGCCGAGGTACATCTGGCAGTCGGTGGTGTCGCAGGTTTGGGCGTAGGTGTAGCGGTTTTCGGCTAGGGCGTAGGAGCGGGCGGCGATGGCTTGGGCCTTCAGGGCTTCGGTGCCGCCCTGGTCGGCCCAGCCGGGGATCATTTCGGCGGGGACCACGCCTTTGAGGTAGTCGTCGAGGTCCACTTCATTGACGGTGCGGAAGGCGTCGCCGTCCAGGGCAACGCCGAGGACGCCGCGGAAGGCGTTGCCGCCGCAGATCTCCAGTTGTTCCTCGGCGGGGCGGGCGGTGCCTTCGGTGACGGGGTAGGCCCAGGGGTCGTCAGTGGCGCCCTCCCACAGGGTGTCGCCGTCGCAGCCCTGGGTGATGGTGACGTCCGCTCCGGAGGCGGTGGGGGTGAGGTGCGCGGCCTGGCCGGGGATGACACGGCGGCCGGCGACGTAGAAGACGGAGTCGGAGACGACGTCGAGGGTTTCGTCGTCCTGCTCCATGATGCGCACTCGGACGGAGGTCGCGCCGATGTCGGCGAGGTCGGCTCCGGAGTAGTAGTTCGCGAGGATGCGGTCGGCGGTCCAGCCTTGGGCGGCCTTCTCGAACGCACCGTTCTGGCTCAAGCCGCGGCCGTGACCGGCGCCCACGGTCAAGTGGAGGGCGTTCTCGGGCCAGGCCCACGCGAGGAGGGCGGTGCCACCGGTGGTGGCGGCGACAGCGAGGGACAGGGTGAGCAGACCGCGCCGTCTACGGCGCTCGGCTAGGTACCCGTTCGGCATGTCATACCCGTTCTCTCGAGGGCTGAAGCTACATTCGAGTTACTCAAAGCTAAGCCTCAACCAAACGTTCAGGGAATGTGACAGTAGGGACTAGTGTGATCGTTGATGCGCCAAGTAGCAAGCTTGTGCTCGGGGCGCGGTTAGACCGATTTACCTGAATGGGAGATGCTTGTGCCGTATCGCAGACCGAAACATGCCTACACGCTCCCGGTAGTCACCGCCCTCGCGCTGACCGTGCCCGTCGGTGTCCTCGCCCTGAGTGACATCCGGGATGTCCGGAATGCGGATGAAAGCAATTTGGCAGCTATACCAGCACAAATGGCCGAAGTCGCCCTGGCCTCGGTGCCCGATATCGTGCTGCCGCTGCGTGAGCTGACCGGGCTGGATCTGCCCGATCTACGACTGTCCGATCTGCGGATGTTGCCGCTGCCCAGCGCGATTCAGATCCCCCAGAACCTGATCCCGGGCGTGCCACTGCCGACCGAGATCCCGCTGCCCAAGCTCAACAATTCCCAGCCACAGCCCGTCGGGCCCGCCCCGGCTCCCGCGCCGCACGCCGTCCGGCCCACCCTGCCGGGCTCCCTCCCCAACGCCACACCGGTGGTCCCCGGCTCCGCGAAACCGAACACCCCTGCGGGGGTGCCCGGATTCATCGCCGAACCAGGTCCGATCCCGACCGCGGACAACCCGGCGGCCCCGGGCCCGCACCCTGTCCCCGGTCTCGCCGGCGACCTGCGCACCCCCGCCCTCTCCCCCGGCGCGGTCCCCATCGACCTGGTCGACAAGGTCGGCGCGCAAGTCAAGGAGCTCTCCCGCGACACCCCGTTCAGCATGGTCGCGCTCACCGCGGCCGATGTTCTCAACGCCACCACCAAGATTCGCGCCCAGCGCCCCGACGGCACCTGGGGACCGTGGTACGACGCCGAGTCCGAATCCGGCAGCGACAAGTCCCAGCCGGGCAAGCGCAAGGGCACCGAGCCCATCTACGTCGGCAACACCAAGACCGTCCAGATGCTGGTGACGCCGAAGGCGAAAACCGTCTCCACGCCCGCCGAACCGACTCCGCTGGACGACAGCAAAGCCGATCCCGCGCAGATCAATCTGGAGAAACTGGCCGCGGTGCTGATCGATCCGGGCCGCGGCAGCATCGACGAGAACCTCACCTCGGTGGCCGCGCCGCTGCCCGGCGGCGGTCCGAAGGTGATCTCCCGGGCGCAGTGGGGCGCGGACGAGTCGCTGCGCTGCGAGGAACCCACCTACGACGACGGCGTCTCCGCGATCACCGTGCACCACACCGCGGGCCGCAACGACTACACCAAGGCCGAGTCCGCCGGCATCGTGCGCGCCATCTACTCGTATCACGCGAAGACGCTGGGCTGGTGCGACATCGGGTACAACGCCCTGGTCGACAAGTACGGGCAGATCTTCGAAGGACGCTACGGCGGGCTTGACCGCCCGGTCGAGGGCGCACACGCGGGCGGCTTCAATATCGACACCGCGGGCGTCGCGCTGATGGGCGACTACGAGGAGGACGATCCGACCGACGTCTCCATCCAGGCGCTCGGCAAGTTCATCGGCTGGCGGGCCAAGCTGGCGGGCTTCGACCCGCAGGGCTCCTCCACCATGTACTCCGAGGGCAGCGACTACACGAAATACGCGCTCGGGCAGGCGGTCAAGCTGCCGAACATCTTCGCCCACCGCGACGTCGGCAACACCACCTGCCCCGGTGACGCCGCCTACGCCCTGATGGACAAGATCCGGCAGATCGCCGCCGACGCCGCGGGCGGCACCAGCGCTGTCGCCCCGACCAGCCCGAACCGGGACCGGCCCGGTCAGAACGCGGGCGCGAACCCGCAGGTCCAGGCCGCCCCGGCGCCGCCCGCGCCCAGTTCCAGTGAAGCGGACCTGGCCGCCCTCGCCGATCTCACGCAGCGGATCCTCGGCATGCTCGACCGCAGTGCCGTCGCCCGCTACTGGAACGAGCAGGGCGGCGCGGAAGGTCCACTGGGACAGCCGAAAGCGGAACCGGTCGCCTTGGCGGACGGCGGGCAGTACGGGCAATTCACGAATGGATTCGTGTATGCCAATTCCGCCGGGCGGATCGTTTCGGTGGTCGGGAAGATTCTGGAGCGATTCCTGCAAATGGGCGCGGACACAGGCATTCTCGGCCTTCCGACCTCGAACGAATATCCGGTCTCGAATGGCGTCCGCACCGACTTCCAGAACGGTGCACTGATTTTCGACCGAATGACCGGGATCGTCACCACCGTGCTGAAGAACTACGGCGCGGTCCAGGACCCCATCAAACCCATTCCCGCGGTGGCGCCCAACTAGGTCAGGACCACCAGCGTTCCAGGGTGCGGGCCACGCCGTCGTCGACATTCGAGGGAGCCACCTCGTCGGCGGCGGCGATGGCCTCCGGGTGGGCGTTCGCCATGGCGACGCCGTGACCGGCCATGAGCAGCATCGGCACATCGTTCGGCATGTCACCGAAAGCGATCACCGAGGAATGCTGGACGCCCAGCCGCTGCGCCACCGCGGCCAGACCCGTGGCCTTGGTGACGCCCGGCGCGGACAACTCGATCAGGCCGTTGTCGGTCGAATAGGTGAGATCGGCGCGGCCCTCCAGGTGCGGTTCCAGGGTGCTGCGCATGACGGCGCTGGAGGTTCCGGGCAGCCGGATCAGCATCTTGATGGCGGGGGAGGCGATGACCTCGGCGCGGGAGACCTGGGTGTCGTCCGGGTTCAGCCAGGCGTGCTCGTATTCGGGGGAGCTGACGAATTGTGGAGTGGCGGCGTCATGGGCGGTAGCGCCAACTCGTTCAGCGGCCAGCCCGCAGCCGGGGAGCAGACTCTCGGCCAGATCGGCGAGCCAGGTGAGGGTTTCGATATCGAGGGTCCGGCTGTCCAGCACCCGATCCGAGGCGCTGTCGTAGATGACCGCACCGTTGCCGCACACACACAGCGGCGCGTACCCCAGCCCCTCGACCACCGGATCGATCCAGCGCGGCGGGCGGCCGGTAGCGAGGACGAAAGGCACCCCGTCCGCGATGAGGGCTTCGATCGCGGCCTTGGTGCGGGCGCTGACCTGCTCGCGGTGGTCGATGAGCGTGCCATCCACGTCGGAGGCGACCATCTTGGGTTTGGGCAGGTGAAAGAGCGTCACCTACTCCATCCTGCCTCGAGCCGCGACCCGTGCGCCCGTGGATTACGGACGATGCCGTACAAACGAGACCTTTCCGGCACCACCCCTGGCCGGACCGGGTAACACACGGATTGCCGGGGCGTCCGCGGTCCGTACCCCGCGTTTCCCCACTCCACTCCTTATGATCTGGGGCAGAACTCGACCCCGAAAGGGAATGATGGCCGGTTTTCTGCTGCGACGTGCGCTGAACTATGTCGTGCTGCTGGTGCTGGCGTCGTTCCTGGCGTTCACGGTGGCGTCGCTCACGTTCACGCCGCTCGACTACCTCGAACAACGCAATCCACGGCCGCCCCAGTCGGTGATCGAGGCGAAGCGCGCCGAGCTGCGCCTCAACGATCCGATCCCGGAGCGGTATCTGGCGTGGGCCGGGGGCGTCGTGCACGGCGACTTCGGCAAGACCCTCGCCGGACAGCCGGTCAAGGACGAGCTCGGGCGCCGCATCGGCGTCAGTCTGCGGCTGCTGGTGATCGGTTCCATCGTCGGCACGGTGCTGGGTGTGCTGATCGGTGCGGCGAATGCGGTCCGCCAGTACAAGTTCAGTGATTATCTGAGCACCATCGTATCGATGCTGCTGTTGTCGACACCGGTGTTCCTGCTCGCGACGCTCCTGAAATACGGTGCGCTCGAGATCAATCTGGCCACCGGGAAGCAGATCTTCCTCTATACCGGCGAGACCTCGGCGACCGCTGTGCACGGCCTGTGGAACCAGATCGTGGACCGGGCCCAGCACATGCTGCTGCCGACCCTCGGCCTGGCACTCGGTGCGATGGCGGGGTACAGCCGCTACCAGCGCAACGCGATGCTCGATGTACTCGGCAGCGACTTCATCCGCACGGCCCGTGCCAAAGGCCTCACCCGAACCCGCGCGCTGTACAAGCACGGCCTGCGCACCGCGCTCATCCCCATGGCGACGTTGTTCGCGTACAGCTTCGGCGGTCTGGTCACCGGCGCGACCTTCACCGAGAAGATCTTCGGCTGGCACGGCATGGGTGAGTGGCTGGTGGATTCCATTCACGCCCAGGACATCAATGTCGTCTTGACGGTGACGCTGTTCGCGGGCGTGGTGATCCTGTTGTCCGGGTTGCTGTCCGACATCGTGTACGCGTTCCTCGACCCCAGGGTGCGTGTCTGATGACCGAAGTGGAGACCATCGTCCAGGGTGCGCCACAGGTCGCGGCCGCGGGCCGGCGCAAGCTGGTGTGGCGGCGCTTCCTGCGCAACAAGATCGCGGTGACCGCGGCGATCGTGCTGATCCTGTTGTTCGTGATCGCATTCACGCTCCCGCATTTCCTGCCATACGCCTACACCGACATCGACACCACGTCGAAACTGAAGCCGCCCAGCGGAAAACACTGGTTCGGCACCACCTCACTGGGCGAGGATGTGCTCGCGCAAACCATCCACGGCCTGCAGAAGTCGCTGGTGATCGGTTTCGGCGCGGCCCTGATCTCGGCGGTCATCGCGACCACCGCGGGCACCGTGGCGGGCCTCCTCGGCGGCTGGACCGACCGGGCCATCATGTGGCTGGTCGACCTGCTGCTGGTGATCCCGAGCTTCATCTTCATCGCGCTGTTCGCCCCGAAGACCAAGGGCAACGACTCGGTGATCCTGCTGGTGGTACTGATCGCCGTCTTCGGGTGGATGATCTCGGCGCGTATGGTGCGCGGGCTGTCGATGACACTGCGGGATCGCGAATTCGTACGTGCTGCACGGTATATGGGCGCGTCGACGTGGACGATCATCACCACGCACATCGTCCCCAATATCGCCTCGATCCTGATCATCGACACCACGCTGGCCGTCGGCGGCGCGGTGATGTCCGAAACCGGTTTGAGCTTCCTGGGTTTCGGCGTGCAGCCGCCCGACGTGTCGCTGGGCTCACTGATCGGCGACTACTCCAAGAACGCGCTCACCTACCCGTGGACGTTCATGTTCTCCGGCCTGTTCCTGGTGATCATCGTGGTGTCCGCGAACCTCATGGGTGACGGGCTCCGCGACGCCTTCGACCCGAGCGCGAAGAAGGCGCGGGCCCGGCAGGCACGAAAGGCCGACAAATGAGCCAGGATTCGGCCAAGATGACCGCTCCGCTGCTGGAGGTCTCGGACCTGCGCGTGTCCTTCCCCGGTGAGGAAGGCCGCGTCGAAGCGGTGCGCGGCGTGAACTTCACCGTCAACGACGGCGAGGTGCTCGCCATCGTCGGCGAGTCGGGGTCCGGCAAATCGGTGTCCTCGATGGCCGTCATCGGCCTGCTCCCGGAGCAGGCGCGGGTGCGCGGCTCGATCCGGCTGCGGGGACGAGAACTGCTGGGGCTGGACGACAAGGAGATGTCCACGCTGCGCGGCTCCAAGGTGTCCATGGTGTTCCAGGACCCGCTGTCGGCGCTCACCCCGGTCTACCGGATCGGCGACCAGATCGCGGAAGCCCTGCTGGCGCATCGCAAGATGAGCAAGCAGGAAGCCGCGGCCAAGGCGGTGGAACTGCTGGACCTGGTGGGCATCCCCGATGCCGAGCAGCGCGCCAAGGCCTTCCCGCACGAGTTCTCCGGCGGTATGCGCCAGCGCGTGGTGATCGCCATGGCCATCGCCAATGATCCCGAACTCATCATCTGCGACGAGCCGACCACCGCGCTGGATGTCACCGTGCAGAAGCAGATCCTGAACCTGCTGCGCAAGGCGCGCGACATCACCGGCGCGGGCGTCGTGTTCATCACCCACGACATGGGCATCGCGGCCACCCTGGCCGATCGGGTGGCTGTCATGTACGCGGGGCGGATCGTCGAAACCGCTCCGGCGCAGGAGCTTTTCGCCGCGCCCCGGATGCCGTACACCGTCGGCCTGCTCGGTTCCATCCCCCGCATGGACGGGCCGGCGCGGTCGCCGCTCATCCCCATCGTCGGCAATCCGCCCGCCATGCACGCGCTGCCGCCCGGCTGCTCGTTCGCCCCGCGCTGCCCGGTCGCCATCGACGAGTGCAAGGCGGCCGAACCACCGTTGCAGGACACCTCGCCCGGCCACCGGGCCGCATGCATCCGCACCAGCGAGGTGGGCAGCAAAGACCTGTTCACGGCCTACCGCAAGGAGATCGAGGTCCCCGAGGAAACTGTCGAGGTCGACACCTCGACTGTGGTGCTGAAGGTGACCGACCTGCGCAAGACCTTCCCGCTCACCAAAGGCGTGGTGTTCCGCCGCACGATCGGTAAGGTCAAGGCGGTCGACGGGATCAGCTTCGAAGTCCGGGCGGGTCGCACGCTAGCGCTGGTCGGGGAGTCCGGATCCGGCAAGTCGACGACCCTCACCCAGATCATGGATCTGGTGCGCCCCGAGGGCGGCAGCATCGAGATCCTCGGCAATAACGTCGCCACCCTGACCAAGCAGCAGCGCCGCACCATCCGTCGCAAGATGCAGATCGTCTTCCAGGACCCGTCCGCGTCCCTGGACCCGCGGCTGCCCATCTCCGACGCCCTCGCCGAACCGCTGCGCGTCGACGGGCGCTCCCGCGAGGAGATCGATCGGCGGGTGCCGCAACTGCTGGACCAGGTCGGTCTGCGACCGGAGCATTCGGACCGGTACCCGGCGGACTTCTCCGGCGGTCAGAAGCAGCGCATCAATATCGCGCGCGCCCTGGCCCTGGACCCCGAACTGCTGGTGCTGGACGAGCCGGTGTCCTCGCTGGACGTCTCCATCCAAGCCGGTGTGCTCAACCTGCTGCGCGACCTACAGGCCGAGCGCGGTTTGTCCTATCTGTTCGTCTCACACGACCTGTCAGTGGTGCGTAATCTTGCCCACGACATTGCGGTCATGTACCGCGGGCAGATCGTGGAATACGGTCCGGCGGAACGAATCTTCGCCAGTCCGGAGCACGAGTACACCCGCGCACTGATCGACGCGGTGCCGGTTCCGGTGGCGACCCGTTAGGAAGAGGGTGTCGGATGCGGATTGGACGAGCCTGCGCCGCAATGGTTCTCGCGAGCGCACTGGCCGGGTGTAGCAGCGCGGGCGATGCCCCGACCGGGTCCGCCACCCTCGGCACGACGGCGAATGTCAACGCCCATCCGCGGGACGACCTGCGCGACGGCGGCAACCTGCGGCTGGCCATGACCAACTTCCCGGTCAACTGGAACACCCTGCAGATCGACGGCAACGACGGCGAGTACTCGGATCTGATCTTCCCGATGATGCCGCGCGCGTATAGCACTGACGCCGCTGGCGATCTCACCGTCAACCACGACTACTTCACCGACGTGCAGATGACCTCCACCAGCCCCCAGGTGGTCACCTACACGATCAATCCGAAGGCGGTCTGGTCCGACGGCAGCCCCATCACCTGGGAAGACCTCGCCTCGCAGGCGAATGCTTTGAGCGGCAAGGACAAAGCGTTCCTCATTGCCATCAGCAACGGCTTCGACCGGGTCGACAAGGTGGAGCGCGGCGTCGACGACAGGCAGGCCGTGGTCACCTTCCGCCAGCCCTACGCCGACTGGCGTGGGCAGTTCGCGGGCAATTCCATGCTGTACCCGAAGAACGTGACGCGCGACCCCGAGTCGTTCAACAAGTCGCTGCTGCAGGGCATTGGCCTGACCGCCGGGCCGTTCATCGTGCAGTCCACGGACAAGGCCCAGGGTCGAATCGTGCTGGGCCACAACCCGAAGTGGTGGGGTGCGGCGCCCAAGCTCGACACCATCACCACCAGCGTGCTCGACCGGTCGGCGTGGACCGCGGCGCTGCAGAACAACGAGCTCGACGCGGCTCCGCTCTCCGATCTCACCGACGTGCAGAACGTGCGGACCATCCCTGCGCTCCAGGTGCGTCAGGCTCCTAGCAACCGGTGGCGGCACTTCACCTTCAACGGCTCGCCCGGCTCGCTGCTCGCCGATCCCGCACTGCGCGTGGCTATTTCGAAGGCCATCGATCGGCAGCGGATCGCCGACACCGTACTCAATGGCCTCACCGATCATCCACAACCGCTCAACAACCACGTTTTCCTTCGCGGCCAGCACGGCTACCTGGACAACAACCTGCCCTTCGACGCGGACGCCGCCGCCAAGGAACTCGATGCGCTCGGCTGGGTGCGCAAGGGCGACGTGCGCGAGAAGGACGGCAAGAAGCTCGTCATCCGCGATGTCATGTACAACGACCCGACCTGGGTGGACATCGCCAAGCTGATCCAACAGGACCTGGCCCGGATCGGCGTAGGGCTGACCATCGACACCAAGCCCGGCGACCGCTTCTTCTCCGCTGTCATCCAGCCCGGCGATTTCGACGTGTGCGAGTTCACCTTCCAGGGCGACGCCTTCCCGCTCGCCTCGATCCCGCAGATCTGGGGCCTGTACCCGAATGACGTGCAAGCCAACTACGGCCGCATCGGATCCCCCGAGCTGAACACCCTCATCGACAAGACGCTGTCGGAGATCGACCCGGCCAAGGCCATCGAGCTCGCCAATCAGGTCGACCGGAAGGTCTTCGAGGAGGGCCACTCGCTGCCGTTGGTCCAGTCCGTCGGCAATTACGGGGTACGGTCCGAACTGGCCAATTACGGTGCGCCGGGACTGGCCTCGTACGACTACACCATGATCGGGTTCTTGAAATAGGGCGGAAGGAGCGGTCCATGCGGATACGTTCGACCATGATTCGACTCGCGATCCCCATGGTCGCGGCTGGATTGGTCGTGACCGGGTGTAGTGCGGGCGGAAGCGAAGGCGGGACCGCATCCCTCGGCACCACCAATGCCATCAATCCGCACCCGCTCTCGGACCTGAAAGACGGGGGGAATCTGCGGCTGTCACTGACGTCGTTCCCCTCCTCGTTCAACGCCTTGCATGTGGACGGGAACACCCAGGACACCGCCGACGTCGTCTCGCCTACGCTGCCGGTCACCTTCGTGAGCAATGCCGCGGGTGAGCTGAGCGTCAACCACGACTTCTTCACCGACATCCAGCTGACCTCGACCACGCCGCAGGTCGTCACCTTCACCATCAACCCGAAGGCGGTCTGGACCGACGGCACTCCCGTCACCTGGGAGGACATGAAGTCGCAGTGGCAGGCGCTGAACGGCACCAACACCGAGTACCAGGCGGCCTCCACCTCGGGCTACGACCACATCGGCAAGGTCGAGCGCGGCGTCGACGACCGGCAGGCCGTCGTCACCTTCGCCAAGCCGTACGGCGAGTGGCAGGGCGTGTTCGGCCAGCTGTTCCCCAAGGCGAATACCGAGACCCCGCAGGCGTTCAACGACTGGGCGCGTAACTCGCTGCCAGTGAGCGGTGGTCCCTTCATGATCACCAACATCGACCGGACCCAGAACCGGATCACGTTGAGCCGCAACCCCAAGTGGTGGGGTGACGCGCCGAAGCTCGAGAACTTCACCTTCAGCGTCCTTGACTACTCGGCCATCGTGCCCGCGATCCAGAACAACGAACTGGATGAGGCCTACGTCTCCGGTCTCGAGGCCGTCACCGGCGCTCGGCAGGCTCCGAACGTCGAGATTCGCCGCGCCGCCGAACCGACCTACAGCTTCATCGCGTTCAATGGTGCGCCCGGCGCGCTCTTCGAGGACGTGAAACTGCGCCAGGCCATGGCCAAGGCCATCAACCGGCAGGTCATCGTCGAAACCAGCCAGCACGGAATCGTCGACGAACCCAAGCCCCTCAACAACCACGTCTACATCGACGGGCAGAAGGGCTACCAGGACAACTCGCAGAGCGTGGCGTTCAACCTGGACCAGGCGGCCAAGGAGCTCGACGAGCTGGGCTGGGTGATGAACGGCGACGTCCGTGAGAAGAACGGTCGCAAGCTGGTCATCCGGGATGTCATGTACCAGCAGGACTCCTGGGTGAACACCGCCAAGATCATCCAGGCCGACTTCCAGAAGATCGGCGCCAAGCTGGAGATCCAGACCGTGCCCGGCACCGGTCTCTTCACTAATGTCATAGACCCCGGCAACTACGACCTCGCGCAGTGGAGCCGCAGCACCAGCGTGCTGCCCATCGGCGCGCTGCGGCAGTTCTACTACTACGACCCGAAGAACTGGCAGGGCAACAAGTCCCGCCTCGGTTCGCCGGAGCTGAACGCCGTCATCGATCAGGCCGAGGCCGAACTCGACAAGGACAAGGCCATCGAACTGGCCAACAAGGCCGACAAGATGATCTGGGACGAAGGGCATTCCATGCTGTTCAACCAGGCGTCGGGCACCCACGCCGCCCGCACCAACCTGGCCAACTGGGGCGCGTTCGGGCTCGCGTCGATCGACTACCTGAAGGTTGGCTTCCTCAAGTGACCATCCGGACGGGCCATCCCCTGGCCTATCCGGCGCTCGTGACGATCGGGACCCTGGCGATCACCATCGCCTGGGTCCCGATCGCTGATCCGGAGCAGGTGGCGATGTTGATCGCTGTCGCGGCGGTCATCCTGGGCTACACCGGGTTTCGGTTCGCGGTCGCGGTCGGGTATCTGCCCGCGGGGGTGCGGGGTCGGGAAGTCGCCGTACGTCGCGTTCGACAGCAGCATCGGCTGGTGAGTCGGTCGTGGCTGGAGTTCACCGTCAACGGTCGGAATCGGTGGTTGCCTGTGTATTTCGAACCGGGGCTGGTGACGCTGACACCGCAGCTGGCGGAGATCGATGTGCGCACGATGTCCATTGACGGGCGGCGGGTGTATCCGTCCGGGCGGGTGCGGGATTCGGAGCCGGTGGGGCGGCTCGTCGACAATCCCGAGCGGGCGGATCCCGAGGCGATCGGGCGGACCGGGGTGGGGCGCCGGGTGTTGTTGGATGCGCAGTCCGCAGTGGTGGGGCCGTTCGCGGGGTTGCTGTGGGTTTATGTGGCAGGGGGCGGGGTTGTGGCATTCGTGGCCGCCACCGTGGTGGGGGCGGCCACGGCCACGTGGTTGTCTGCCGTCCGGGGGTCGGATCCGAGTTAGTCGTCGGACTGCTGGGCTCGGCGGGCGGCCTTCTCCTCGGCTTCCAAGCGGTCCATCTCGTTGGCCTCGTCGAGGGTGGGGGCGCCGCCGCCCAGGCGGGACGGGACCCAGTAGGCGCCGGGCTCGTGGGTGTAGTCCTTCTGCAGGTCGAGGAGCATGTCGTGCATGGTGCCCTTGAGCTGCTCGGTCAGGGCCCAGGCTGGTTCGAAGGGCTGGATCGGCTTGCCGACCGCGATGGAGATGGGAGTGTTGGTGCGGCCCAGGCGCTTCGGGTGGCCCTTGGTCCAGACGCGCTGGGCGCCCCAGATGACGATCGGGATGATCGGGACGCCGGCCTCGATGGCCATGCGGGCCGCGCCGGACTTGAAGTCCTTCAGCTCGAAGCTGCGGCTGATGGTCGCCTCGGGGTAGACGCCGACCAGTTCGCCGGCCTTCAGGCGGGCCACGGCCTCGTGATAGGAATCCGCGCCGGCCGACCGGTCCACCGGAATGTGCTTCAGCGCACGCATGACCGGGCCGGTGATGGCGTTGTCGAAGACTTCCTTCTTCGCCATGAAGCGGATGTAGCGCTTCGTGGTGCGGGCGGGCAGGCCCGCGTAGGTGAAGTCCATGTACCCGGTGTGGTTGATCGCGATCACCGCACCACCGGTCGACGGAATATTGTCGTCGCCCTTGATGGCGAACTTCAGGCCCTGCAGCGCGAAAACGGTGCGGGCCAGCCCGATGATCGGGTAGTAGACGGGTTCCACAGTTCCGCTAGCGTAGTCGCTGCCCGCGCGGCATCCAGTGATCCGGGTAACAGCATTCCGTTTTTGGTGTGACGCGGTGACACTGAAACCGGTCCGATGCGGGTAGTCAGACGAAACAGATATACATCTCGAAGTCGGGCACCGAGGGGTTACTGCATCGGTGACGTCTCCGGCCAGCCAGTAGTCTGGGTGGCTGGTAACGGTCAGGGAGGAATGAAGCTCGTGCAGATCACCAGCGTCGGACACGCCGGATTCCACATCCGAACCGCGGCCGGAACGATCCTCTGCGATCCATGGGTCAATCCGGCCTATTTCGGGTCATGGTTCCCGTTCCCCGACAACACCCAGCTGGACTGGGACGAGCTCGGCAACTGCGACTTCCTCTACGTGTCGCACCTGCACCGCGATCACTGGGACGCGAAGCTGCTCGCGGACAAGATCAACAAGGACACCACCGTCCTGCTCCCCGACTACCCGGTGCCGGACCTCGAGCGGGAGCTTCGGGCGCTCGGGTTCACCAAGTTCGTGGAGACCGAGGATTCCGTCAAGACCACTGTCACCGGTCCCGGCGGCGACCTCGACATCATGATCATCGCGCTGCGCGCGCCCGCCGACGGGCCGATCGGTGACTCCGCGCTCGTCGTCGCCGACGGGGAGACCGTCTGCTTCAACATGAACGACGCGCGGCCCGTCGACATGGACGTGCTGCACGACTCGTTCGGGCACATCGACATCCACCTGCTGCAGTACTCCGGGGCCATCTGGTACCCGATGGTCTACGACATTCCGACCAAGACCAAGGCCAACTTCGGCAAGCAGAAGCGGCAGCGCGGCATGGACCGCGCCCGCTCCTACATCGAACAGGTCGGGGCCACCTGGGTGGTGCCGTCCGCCGGTCCGCCGGTGTTCCTCGACGACGAGCTGCGCTACCTCAACGACGACCGCGGCGACGAAGGCAATATCTTCCCCGACCAGATCACCTTCCTGGATCAGATGAAGATCCACGGGAACGAGGGCGGGCTGCTGCTGATTCCCGGCTCCACCGCGGATCTGCGTGGCAAGGAACTGCTTTCGCTCACCCACACGGTCGACCCCGACACCATCTACGGCGACAAGGCCGCCTACATCGAGGACATGGCCCAGCGCATGGCTCCCGTGCTGGCCGCCGAGAAGGCGACCTGGGCGCCCGCCGAGGGCGAGCCGCTGCTGCCCGCGCTGAAAGCCAAGTTCGAGCCGATCATGAAGCAGAGCGACCTCATCTGCGACGGCATCGGCTACCCCGTCGGCCTGATCATGGGCGACGAGACCGTGGTGCTGGACTTCCCCAAGCGCGAAGTGCGTGAACCCGTCGAGGGAGAAGGCAAGTACCGCTACGGATTCCGCATCGCGCCGCAGCTGGTCCGCACCGTGCTGCGCGACGACGAACCCGACTGGGTCAACACCATCTTCCTGTCCACGCGCTTCACCACCTGGCGCATCGGCGGATACAACGAATTCCTCTACACGTTCTTCAAGTGCCTCACCGACGAGCGCATCGCCTACGCCGACGGCTGGTTCTCCGAGGCGCACGACGACACCGCCTCCACCGAACTCGACGGCTGGGAAGTGCAGCGCCGCTGCCCGCACCTCAAGGCTGATCTGTCGAAATTCGGTGTGGTGGAAGGCAATACGCTGACCTGCAACCTGCACGGGTGGCAGTGGGACTTGGAATCGGGGCGTTGCAAGACCTCCAAGGGCCACGAACTGCGGTCGAAGAAACTGGTCTGATTCGTAGCATCGCGGCCGGTACCGGGTGCCGGCCGCGATCGGCGAATACCCTTGTCACGCGCGGGATCTGGCGGCGATCGCCACCGCCACGAAGGTCAACGCACAGCCCACGACGGCCAGGGCCGACAGGCCGAGACCGGTCGGCGCCACCACATCCAGCACCACCGACGCGAGCAGCTGCCCCGCCACCGAGCTGAGCCCCAGGAGCAGCACGCCGATCCAGCGCACCACGGCCACGGCCAGCGCGACGAACGAGATCCCGATCAGGCCGCCCAGATACAACCACGGCTCGGTCGGCGGCGTGTGCAGACCGCCACGCCGGGTCAGCACCACCGATTCGATGACGACCAGGGCCGCCGTGCCGGTCGCGAAATTGGCCAGCGTCGCCGACAACGGGCCGCCGACCGCGCCGACCCGGCCGTTCACCGCTTGCTGCCACGCCACCAGCACGCCCGCGACCAGCGGCAGGACCACCAAGAGCACCGAAGCCGCAGAGCGTGAGCCGGTGTCCGCGCCGCTCCTGCCGACCACGGCGAGCAGCACCGCGACCAGTCCGAGCACCGCGGCGCCGACCCGCAGCGCCGTCACGGGCGTCGGCCCGCCGGGCCCCCAACCGAGCCGATCCACCACCAGACTGCTCGCCAACTGGCCGGCCACCGTGGCCACGGTGAACGCGGTGACGCCGATAGTCGCCACCGTAAGTCCCTGACACGCCACGAAATACGCGCCCGACAGCCCGCCCAGCAGCTGCCACCAGCGCAGCTCCCTTCGATCCAGCGCGGCCCGCACCTGCCCGATGCCCGCACGCAACCGGCCACTCGCCGCGAACGCCACCGCCAGAATCAGCAATCCACTGCCGAAACTGATCGCCGCCGCCGCGATCCCATCCCCCAGCCGCTCCCCCAACTCCCCATTGATCCGCGCCTGAACGGCCACGGCCGCACCGATGGAACCCCCGAACGCCAACCCGACCCACCGCCGCATCGCCACCGCCCGATTCTCCCCTCACCGGCGGCGTCCGCGACCGACCGGCCGGATCGTGAGCGCGGCGGCCCGGAGCTCGGCCCGATTCTCGGCCTCGATGCGCGCCCGGATCGCGGCGACCGAGTAGCGATCCCGCGCGTGCCGGGCCGCCGACACCGGCGCGTCGTGAGTCATGCGGACCGCCGCCAGCGCGCACAGGATCACCGTCGCCGCCGCGAAGATCAGTTCAACCAGCATCGGAGTGCCTTTCGCTCGGTTCCACCGTCCTGCCGCACAGATACGCGGCCGCACTCGCCTTCCGCGGACACGCCGAATCGCACTCGGCATGAATGGCGAGAATCCCCTCCGCCCGCTCCCGGGAAATAGGGACGATCCGCCCATTCGCGCAGTGATCCTCGGCCCACGCTCCCGACCGGGCCGCGGTCATTTGCGCTCTCCATCGAAACGCCTTGCCGTACTGACGAATCCCTCCAGCACCGCCCGCGCCCGCCGCCGCACCCGGCACACATCTCGATCGCAATACCGGTGCACCTGCCATGCGAGCTGAGCAGCAACCCGCGTCAACGGCACCGGATCCGACTCACAATCAAGCAGATTCATCACAAACCTCTCAATCGGTGCGAATAGGCGCGTCCGGCGAGGGTGTCGGAGTGGAGTGCACCCTCAACCGGACGCAATCCCAGGGCATCAGCGATCAATCACTGCCACAATGCTTATGGTGAACATTCACCGGAAACCCAGCAGCGTTCTTGCCATGAATCGTGATCGTTCTTGCTGTGAATACTCAACGGATTCACCATGAATACGTACTCGACCCAAACCGGGAGGTACCGTGAGCGCGACATCCGATCCAGCCCTTCCGCGGCGTCAACTCGGGCGCTACATGCGAGAGCTGAGAACCGAAGCGAATCTGACGATCGCCGACGCCTCCCGGATCATCCAGTGGAGTCCGTCGATGTTGCAGCGGATGGAGACCGGGCGGCTCGAGAACCCTCGTGAAGTCGACATCCGGGCTCTGTGCAAGGTCTACGACGCGAACCTCGAAACCACCGATGCCATGGTCGATCTCGGCCAGCAGGCGAACGAAAAGTCCTGGTGGCATGACTTCGGAAATGTCATGCGGCGCGGCTTCCACGTCTATGTCGGCCTCGAGGCCGTCGCTCGATCACTCCAGATCTACCAGCCGGAACTGATTCCCGGCCTGCTCCAAACCGGCGACTACGCACGGGAGCTCATCGCCGCGGGCCGATTCGGGTCGACCGAAACGGACCAAGGGGTTCGGCTGCGGCTCCGCCGACAGAAGGCGATCCTGCGCACACACAGGCCGATGCGGGTGGACGCGGTGATCGGCGAGGCCGCGCTGCGGCGGGTCATGGGCAGTCACCGCATCATGGCCATCCAGCTGCGGCGTATCGACGAGCTGATGAACAGGGACAACATCAGCATCGGAATACTGCCGTTCTCAGCGGGTTACCCAACCCGAGAACCGCTGGGCCAGTTCGTAATCGTGAACTTCGGCGACGACGGCCGAGCCGGAGACGGCGAGCCACCGATCGTCTACCAGGAGGGGCTCACCGGTGAGCTGTACCAGGAACGAGATACGGCGGTTCGGCTGTACAAGGAAGCGTTCGACGCACTCGAGAACTCGATGTTGAATATCAGCCAGAGCCGAAACCTGATCCGAGAACTAATGAGAGAGCACGAGCGCGCACAATGAACGTGGTTCTACCCCAGGGGCTGAAGTGGTTCAAGAGCAGCAGGAGCGGCTCCGAGGGCGAATGCGTCGAGGCAGCCTTTCTCGACGACGGCCAGGTCGCCATCCGCGACAGCAAGGATCGGCGCGGGCCCACGCTCGTGTTCACTCCGGCCCAGTGGGATGTCTTCACCGTCAGCGTGCGGCGCGGCGCGTTCGACCGCGGCTAGCGAGGGAGTATTCGTCGTGAACGTGAAGCTATCCGATGCGCGGTGGTTCAAGAGCAGCTACAGCCAGGCTGGTGGGGAGTGCGTCGAGGTCGCCTTCGTCGAAGGCGGGCACGTTGCCATCCGCGACAGCAAGGACCGCAGTGGACCAGCCTTCGTCTTCGCCCCCAGCGAATGGGACGCGTTCACCGATGGTGTCTGCAACGGCGAATTCGACTGTCCGTAGGGGCAATCTGCAAACCGCGCGCAGAGGGTCGGCCGGAGCGCCGACGAGCGGGAGCGGCACGGCCCCCGCTCGTAGGTGAAGCGGTAGGGTTCTGCCGTGTCGCACGCCATCACCGCAATGATCCTGCCCGGCACCGTCGATGCTGGAGCGGCGGATCGGTGGGACCTGGCACCAGTGCCGATGCGATGCGATCTCACGCTGTTTCACGTGACTCACTACTACACGGCCTATTGGCAAGCACAACTCGGAATTTCGAGCTATTTCGAACTCCCTTCCGAGGCGCCGGGACTGTTCCCGCGTGAAGGCGTCATGATGACGATTGCGACCGAGCTGGCGACGCGGCCCGACCCGACATTCGCGGTGGTGCTTACAGACTATTTCGGTGGTGCCGGCGACCAGTGGGCCGTGGTGTCGGTCGACGGCGGACCGATGCAGTCGGTGAATACCATCAACAAGGCGTTGCGTGCACTGGGCATCAGCGCCGTGGCAGGCTCAGACGAGTTCGACACGGTCGGGCTGGCGGCCCATCGGTCAACACCTGACTACCTCGACCAGTACGTCGATCTGTGCGACAAGCTCGGTGTTTGACCTGGGTTCTCCCGATTCAGATGCGCGGCAAACATATGTCTGGCGGCCGCCTTGGATCGCACGGTCGGAAACCGCGCCATCCGGGTGATCCAATGCTGAGATGCACCTGCAACAGCAGAGCGTTGCACTTATAAGTGCAATCTCTGTAGACTCTAGGTGTCTACCTGCACAGATTGCGAGCCGCCGAGAAAGGACGTCGACGTGGCAACACTACAGCGAGATGATCGCGCCACTGTGGCGGTGAGCCCACGGGAGACCGAACAGGCGCGCACTGTCCTTGCGTTCATCAGCGAGCACCAATCGAAGCACCCCACCGTGACCGTCGCGGCAGGCCCTCAGCAACAACTCACGTTGCCACCAGAGTTGGCAGCCCTTGTCCTCGAGCTGGTTGGCCTGATGGGCAAGGGTCGCACAGTCACGATCGGCAGCATCCCTGCCGAGGTCACCACCACGGTAGCCGCCGGCATGTTGCGGATTTCACGGCCGTCACTGATGAAACTTGTACGCGAGCAACGGCTCCCATCTCATAAGGTCGGATCGCACACTCGGCTGTACAGCAAGGACGTGCTGGCGTACCGCCGAGCGCAACTCGAGCAGCAAAGCAAGGCGTTCGATGAACTGCGCGCCCTCGAAGAGGAGTGGGGCGCTCTCGGCTGATCCGCCGAGTATCGAGTCACCGCTGGACCCGCTCGCTACGATAACCGAATGGTCGGCGGGCGGGTGCAGAGAGTTCTGGTCGATGCAAACATCCTGTACTCGCGCACCTTACGTGACTGGCTATCTCTGCTCTACCTGCGAGGCGGACATGGCATGTTCCAGGTCTTTTGGACTGAGGACATCATGGCTGAAACGCTCTACTGGCTCCGGAAGAACAATCCACACTTCAGCGAAGCGCAGATCGGCGGCATCCGCCGCCTCACGATCGCGACGTTCGGCGAGGACAGCGTCATCACCGGAGCGGTGCGCGCGGTTCAGGAACAGCGAATGCCGGTGTCATGCATCGTGCTGGACACGTAAATGGCGGTCCAGCGGATGCTCCAACCTCGACCCGGGCTCGTAGCGGGAATTCGCTTGCTGCAACGATATTCAGCCCCTACGCTCACGAATGGTCGCGGAGTAGCCCAGTTGGTAGAGCACCCTTCGCTCAGTCGGGGAGGCGCGGGTTCGATTCCCGCCTTCGCGGCCGACCAATCACATGCCTCGGCCCGTCATCGACAGCCGCGGACACTCCCTGAAACACAAGCGGTCTGAGACGATCTTGGACCGTTCGTGTGTGCGCTTCGTCGAATCTTCGGCGGTTACGACCGGGTCAGCCGGCCTCGCGCATCATCTCGACGGCTTCGGTCATGCCGTACCGGGATTCGAGGATGCCCAGCAGGTCGTCGACCGATAGGCGAGGGTTCCGCATGCAGCTGCTCATCTGTTGCAGCGCCCGCACCGCGGTTTCCGGGGAGGTCGATACCGTGTCGGCAGCGAACTGCGCGGGCTTGATGATCTGAATGTTCCTGGGAACCTTGTCTTTCGGGAAGTCCTTGACGTTGACGGTAACGATTGCGCCGGCGCCGCCGACCACGGCGGCGGCGAGCACATGCTCGTCATCGACATCGGGCAGATTGAAGGTGCCCTCGTAGGGTTCCCAGTTCTCCACGAGGGCGTCATCGAAGTTCGCACGCATCTGCCGGACGAGATGCTGGGATCGTTTCTCAGCCTCGGCCGGATCCATGTCGCGCCTGACAAGTTTGAGCGCTTCGTGATATTCCAGCTCTTCGAGGATGGCGTCGGACCAGAGCGGCCGATACAGCCCTTCCACGGCGAGCGAGAGCAAGAAGTCTCGTTGCGTGCTCGGCCAGAGCACACAGGTGTCGAGCAGTACGGCGAACACGACGCGATTGTCTCAGCTGTCCTTCGGGCGAAGGGCTTTCGCGCGCCGCCGCGCCGCTACGACACGGCGTGCCTCCTTCAGGTTGGCCCGCACTGCCTCGGGATCGTCCTCGTCATTGATATCCACGGAGGTTTCCTCGATCGCGGCGTACTGCCGCAGCTTCCGCGCCTGCTGGTAGTCCAGTACATCATGCAAGCGCAGGCGGTGACGAGACCCCACTCTTTCGGCGGGCAGCTCTCTACGCTCGATCAGCTTGATGACCGTCGGACGACTGACGCCGAGCAGGTCGGCAGCCTGCTGCGAGGTCAGCGTCATGCTGCGCGGCGCGATGGTGACCGCCTTGCCGGCCTGCATGGCCGCGACCACCTGTACCAGCGCCTCGTGTACCTCTGGCGGCAGCTGGATCCGCTCGGACTCACTCGCCCCCACCAGCGCGTAGCGCACCTGGCGCCGCTGCCCCACAGCCGCGTGGGTGGTCAGGAAGTCCAGCAGCGAAGGCAGTTCCTGCGTGTGTTCCGGTGCCAGCTCGAACGTGCGCTCTTCCACTGCCGCGGTCATAACCTGCCTCCATCCATATTCGAAAGTTCCGAATACTGTTTCGATTCTTTCGAATTTCACCTTCGCACGGTTTCCGCGCAAAGTCGAGGGAGGTGCTGGACACAGTTCGACCACAGGTTGTCCGGGAATGCCGTCAGCGCCGCGATGACAGCCGGAACGACAGGGCACGAATCGTGGGTGCGCCAGGGAAGTGCCCGTGCCATCGGGGCGGGAGTTCTCCGATCCCGAGATACAGCGAAGGTAGTCCAGCGCGGGTATGACGGTCGTGATGACCGGGCTCAACTGGTGGCCGGGCTTGACCGAACTGGAGATCAGGAGCGGAACCCGGGAGGGAGCCAGGTTGGGGTCAGGACGGCAGCCAGGAGGAGGGGGGCGCCGAGGGCTGCGACCATGAGCGGCAGGGGGAGCCAGGTGGTGGCTATGGCTGCGAAAGCGAAGACCAGGAGGGCGATCACCTCGGTGGTGAAGCCGGCGACCGACGTGACGGTGGCGCGGGCGGGGCCGGTGATCGAGTCCTGCAGCCGCGCCGAGGCGATGACGTCGGCGTTGTAGTCGATGCCGTAGGCGATGCCCACCGCCGAAAAGCCCACGGCGGTCAGCACATACAGGGCGGTCGGGTGATTGGCGGCCATACCGGTCAGCAGCGCGCCGCCGATGAACAACACGCCTGCCGCGGCCAGTGCCGACGCCATGACGGGGGCCGACATGCGCTCGGTGCGGCCCGCCAGCATTGCGCCGCCGAGGGATCCGGCGACCGTGACGCCCACGAGTACTGCGGCCAGAGACGGGCCGGCGCCGGCGTGGTCGGCTAGCAATGAGAAGTACTCGTCGAAGGCGGTGATGCCGTTCAGGAGCGCTACCAGGATCACGCCTCGGCGGATCAGCTTGACCCGCAAGGCTTCTCGTAGACCGGTGCGCAGCATGGCGACGTAGCCGCGGGGAGGCGATGCCGGCTCGCGCGGGTTGGGGGATGAGGAGGCGATGTCCGGAGCGGCGCCGCCGAGCAGGTCTTCTGTGTCCTCGATATCCTCGATTTCGGTGGCGGACACCGACTTCGGCGCGGTCGGCAGCAGTCCTGCGGTCAGGGTGTGGACGGCGGCGATCGCAACGCTGGACCAGGCCACCAGGGGGTACCCGCCCCAGGCGTAGAGGGGGGCGGCGGCGAGAATGCCTGCGAGCGCGGCGGCTTCGGTGGCGGCGCGGACGTAGCCCATCAGGCGCGGGTAGTCGGCGGTCGCCCCGCGAGTGTGCAGGTCGTCGTAGATCAAGGCTTCGAAGGTGCCCGATCGGAGTGCGCCGGACGTACCCCAGAGCACGAAGCCAGCAGCGAAGCCCAGGTAGGACGGGTACAAGATCCAGACCGCGAAGCCCGCCGCCAGTAGCGCGCCGGACAGTACGAGCAGGCCACGCCGCGACACAGTGTCGGCCCACGCTCCGGAGGGGATCTCCAGGATGAACGCGGTGGCCGACCAGATCGCGAACAGCGAGGAGATCTGCGCGGGGTTCAGGCCGTGGTCGGCGAAGAGGAGGGCGTAGATGGCGTAGAGCGGGATCAGGTCCGCGGTGAACGCGAACAGGACCGCACGAAAGGTGAGTGCGCGCGTCGAGCCCGCACGCTCGGTGCGAGTCGGGGGCAGAGCACTACGAAGGACGAATCAACAGGCGTAGATCAGCATCCGCATGCGCTCAACTCTGCGCGCCGGAGATACCACCGTCAAGCGGATTATCGATGGGGATCCAGCCGTTGCTGGACGGTTCGCCCTCCGAGACCGACGCGCCGACCAGGCCGGGACGGTCGTTGAGGTCGTTGATGAGCTCGGTGACCGGGTGCGAGTCGCTGTAGTGGTAGCCCTGGGCCAGGGCGAAACCGAGCTCGGTGAGGACGGCGGCCTGGTATTCGGTTTCCACGCCCTCGGCGATGACCTGGAGGTCCAGGGACTTGCTCAGGGCCGCGATCACGCCCAGCAGCGGCGGGGCGGGGGAATCGGAGCGGATGGAGGCCACGAAGGACTGGTCCACCTTGAGGATGTCCGACGGGAGGGTGGCCAGGCGGCTCAGGGACGAGTAGCCGGTGCCGAAATCGTCGATGGCGATGCGGACGCCGAACTCGCGCAGCTTGTGCAGGTTCGCGATCGCGGTCTCGGACTCGGCGGCCAGCTCGCTCTCGGTCACCTCGAGCACCAGTTGCTCGGCGGGCCAGCCGGTTTCCTCGAGAATGCCGGAAACCCGGGCGGCGTAGTCGGACTCGGCCAGCTCCAGGCCGCTCACATTGACGTTCAGGGTCAGGTCCAGCTGCGCGAACGTCTCCTGCAGGCGGGCGGCGTCGGCACAGGCGCGGCGCAACACCAGCTCGTCCAGATCGGAGATGAGGTCGTACTCCTCGGCGACCCGGATCAGGCCCTCCGTGGTGACCTCCGGCTGCGCGTGAGAAGACCAGCGCAGCAAGGCTTCCACGCCGACCGCGCGGGTATCGCCGTCGGTGAGACTCACGATCGGCTGGTACTGCACGTCCAAGGTGCCGCGGTCGATCGCCTCGCGCAGCTCCACCGCCAGCGGCAACTGCCGCGACGACTCCAGCACCGTGCGATTACGGCCCGCCTGCTTGGCCCGGTACAGGCCCACATCCGCGCGCGACACCAGCAGCGAACCGGATTCACCCGGCTGCCACGACGTCACACCCGCCGAACAACCGGTGGTGACGGCGGCCCGCAGCTCCTCGGTCAACAGGATCGCGGCCTGCTCGGTGGTGCCGGGCAGCAGCAGCGCGAACGCGTCACCGCCGTAGCGGGCCAGGCGCTGATCCGGCGCCAGCAGTTTCGACCAGGTGTCGGCCACCCGCTGCAACACGGCGTCACCGGCCCGGTGACCCAGATGGTCGTTGATCTTCTGGAAGCGGTCCAGGTCCACCAGCACCAGGGCCAGACCCTGACCGGTGCGGGTGGCGTGCGCGATGGCATTGCTCAACGCGCGATCGAAACCGCGGCGATTCAGCAGACCGGTCAGCACGTCGATGTCGGCGTCGGACGCCATACGGGTCAAAATGCCGACCACGATGCCGATTCCGAAGGTGATACCCGCCGGAATGATGCCCGACCACCACGGCAGCCCGCGCGACGGCACCACCCACAGACAGCAGGCGATGGCGAACGCCAGATGCGCGCCCAGCCAGCGCCAGGAGAAGAAGATCGCGGCGTCACAGGCCACGAAGACATAGAACGCCGCCAGGCTGATCGCGCCCACCGTGTTCGGAAACCAATGCACCGCAACGGTCACCAGCACCGTCGCGGCCGCCACATAGAGGTGGTGCACCGAATGCGGCAACCTCGGACCCCAGATGAGCAGACTGATACCCAGCAGCAGCGCCACGAACGCCGCCGCGCCCACCAGCGGCCGATTGCCCTCATCACCCGGAGCCACGGCGGTCAGGACAAGACCCAGAAAGCCACCCATGACGTAGAACGCCCCGGTGGTCCGAGCCATGACCATTGCCGTCGCCAGCGCCGATGCCGCCCGGACCCGGGTTCGGGCATCGCCGCGAGACCCGATTCCTCGCACGCTGACCAGCCTAGCCACAAGCCCAGCCAGCGGTAGACACATCCGGCGGAATAAGCCACGCCGAGTAGCGAATACTCAGCGCGGCTCCAAAACCTCGGAGCCGACGAAAGGCACCAGCGCAGCGGGCACTCGCACCGAACCGTCCGCTTGCTGGTGGTTTTCCAGCAGCGCGACAATCCAGCGCGTTGTCGCCAATGTGCCATTCAGGGTGGCGGCGGTCTGCGGCTTGCCGTTCTCGTCGCGGTACCGGACATTCAGGCGACGGGCCTGGAACGTGGTGCAGTTCGAGGTCGAGGTGAGTTCGCGGTAGGTCTGCTGGGTGGGAACCCAAGCCTCGCAATCGAATTTGCGGGCCGCCGAGCTGCCCAGGTCGCCCGCCGCCACGTCGATCACCCGGTAGGGCACCTCGATGGCGGCCAGCATCTCCCGCTCCCAGGCCAGCAGGCGCCGGTGTTCCTCGTCGGCCTGCTCCGGGGTGGTGTAGACGAACATCTCCACCTTGTCGAACTGGTGCACGCGGATGATGCCGCGGGTGTCCTTGCCGTAGCTGCCCGCCTCGCGACGGAAGCACGACGACCAGCCGGCATAGCGCTTGGGACCGGCGCTCAGATCCAGGATCTCGCCCGAGTGATAACCCGCCAGCGGCACCTCCGAGGTGCCGACCAGGTACAGGTCGTCGTCCTCGAGGTGGTAGACCTCGGCCGAGTGCTGGCCCAGGAAGCCGGTGCCCTGCATGATCTCCGGGCGCACCAGCACCGGCGGGATCATCATGGTGAAACCGTTCGCCGTCGCCTTCTGCGCGGCAAGCTGCAACAGGCCGAGCTGCAGCAGCGCGCCGTTGCCGGTCAGGAAGTAGAACCGCGAGCCCGACACCTTCGCGCCGCGCTCCATGTCGATCAGGCCCAGCGACTCACCCAGATCCAGGTGGTCCTTCGGCTCGAAATCGAACTCGCGCGGCGTGCCGACCGTCTCGAGCACGATGTAGTCGTCCTCGCCGCCGGCGGGCGCGCCCTCCTGCACCACGTTCGACAGCGCGCGCTGGGCGGCGTCGAGGTCGACGTCCGCGGCGTTCTCCGCCGCCTCCGCCTCCTTCACCTTCGCCGACAGCTCCTGGCCCACCTGGAGCAGCGCCGGGCGCTCCTCCTTGGAAGCCTTGCCGACCTTCTTGCCCAGGGCCTTCTGCTCGGCGCGCAGATTGTCGGCCGTCGCGACCGCCGCGCGACGGGCGGCATCCGCCTCGAGCAGGGCATCCACCAGGGACGGGTCCTCACCGCGAGCACGCTGCGAAGCACGGACCACGTCGGGGTTTTCCCGCAGGAATCGAAGGTCGATCATAGGTATTCAGCCTAGTGGGAAGGCGCCACCGGTTTTCGTGTAGGTCCGATCAATTCATCCACCCCACAACCAGGTGATTTCCGCCATAGGGTTAGCCCGATGGGACGGCAGGAGCCCGGGAAGGGCTCCGCCGTGGTCTTTCCGAGGAGTCACCATGCCCCAATACACCCCGCACACCGCCGATTTCGTCGTAGTCGGTGCCGGATCGGCGGGGGCCGCACTGGCCGCGAAACTGAGTGAACGACCCGGCGTCAGCGTCGTGGTCCTGGAGGCCGGCGGCGAGGACAACGACAAGTTCGCGCACATCCCGGCGGCGTTCAACCAGCTGTTCCAGGGCGACAACGACTGGAACTATCGGACCGAGACCCAGCCCGAACTCAGCAACCGGCGCGTCTACTGGCCGCGCGGCAAGATGCTCGGCGGATCCTCCTCCATGAACGCCATGATGTGGGTGCGCGGCTTCGCCGCCGACTACGACGAATGGGCCCGCTACGCCGGACCCGAATGGTCCTTCGAGAACGTGCTGCCGTACTTCCAGCGGATCGAATCCGTGGAAGAGGCCAGCGAGGCCTGCGAAGGCCGCAAGGGACCGCTGCACATCTCCCGCCAGCGCAGCCCCCGCGCCCTCACCCACACCTACCTGCAGGCCGCCGCCGAAGCCGGATACCCGGTCGAACGCGCCAACGGCGATCGGCCGCAAGGGTTCTCGCAGACCATGGTGACCCAGAAGCGCGGCGCCCGGTGGAGCACCGCCGACGCCTACCTGCGGCCCGCCCGCCAGCAGGGCCGCAACCTCACCGTCGTCACCGACGCGCACGCCACCCGGGTGCTGTTCGAGGGCACCCGCGCCATCGGCGTGGAATTCCGGATCGGCGGCGAGACCAAGCAGATCAGCGCCAAACGCGAGGTCATCCTTTCCGGCGGCGCGATCAACAGCCCGCAGCTGCTCGAGCTGTCCGGCATCGGCGACGGCGACCGGCTGCAGGAACTCGGCATCCCCGTGGTGCGGCACCTGCCCGAGGTCGGGCGCGGCCTGCGCGACCACCTGGCCGCCCCCATCGTCTACCGCACCACCGGCGGCAGCCTCTACGGCGCGGACAAGAACCTGCTCGAACTCGCCAACTACCTGGTGCTGCGGCGCGGCCAGCTCACCTCCAACATCGGTGAGGCGTACGGGTTCACCCGCAGCCGCGAGGACCTCGACCTGCCCGACCTGGAGCTGATCTTCGCGCCCGCCCCCTACATCGCCGAGGGCCTGGGCGAACCCGACGGGCACGCGCTCACCTTCGCCGCGGTGCTGCTCAAGCCGGAATCCATCGGCAGCGTCTCCATCACCTCGCCGGATCCGTTCGTCGCGCCGCGCATCAATCCGCGCTACTGCGCCGAACCCGCCGACCGCGCCGCCCTGCTCGCGGGCCTGCGCACCTGCGTCCAGATCGCCGGCCAGCCCGCGCTGAAGGAGCACATCGGCGAGCTCATGCAACCCGCCGTCCCGTCCGACACCGCGCTGGACGAGGTGCTGCGCCGCTGCCTCGAGGACCACTCGCACACGCTGTACCACCCGGTCGGCACCTGCGCGATGAGCCGCGACGAATCCAGCGTGGTGGACCCGGAGCTGCGGGTGCGCGGCATCGAGGGCCTGCGCGTCGCCGACACCTCGGTGATGCCGGTGATCACCCGCGGCCACACCCACGCCCCGGCCGTCATGATCGGCGAGAAGGCGGCCGACCTGATCCTGTCGTAACGCCCACGACCAGCGGCATAGCGCCGCGACAGAACACCCCGAGGGTTCGCGGCGCGTCTCGTTCTGGACCGAGTGGAGCGGAGGAGCGAAGCGGGGAGCGGAGGGAGGCAAGAACGAGACCTCCAGCGCCGCGAACCGGCCGGAGCGAAGCGGAGGCAATTAGACTCAGCCGCGATGCCTGAGCAAAAGACGCCTTCGCAGTGGTCCTCGCAGCGCCCCGGGTCGCCGTCCCGTCGCAAGCCGACGGCGACGGATCGACTGCTGACGCCCTTCCGCGCGGTGGAAGCCCAGCTGGACAAGAACGGTCCGCTCTCGGCGTCCACCGTGCGGTGGGGGTTGCTGGCCATGGCGGTCGGCGTCACGCTCGCCGTGCTCATCACCATGTTCGTCTCGCACGGCTTCGACTCCAACCGGGTGAAGGCGCACGCGCCGGGGGCCGCGCAGCCCACCGGCGCGGTCGCGGGCGCGGCCTTCGGCACCGCCAAGGAGGGCGACTGCCTGACCTGGACCAAGTCCAATGCCAGCGACCTGTCCAAGGTGGAGTGCGGCGGCAAGCACCTGTTCGAGGTGACCGCCGACATCGACCTGAGCAAGTACCCGGGCAAGGAGTTCGGGCCCGGCTCCCGCTTCCCGGACTCGCTGCGCTTCTCCGAACTGCGCGACGAGCACTGCGTGTCCGCCGCCCAGGAGTACCTCGGCGGCCGGCTCGACCCGCGCGGCAAATTCGTTGTCGGCCTGATCAATCCGGGTGAGGCGGGCTGGAAGGCGGGCGAGCGCACGCTGCGCTGCGGCCTGCAGGTCTCCGGCAGTCAGGGCCTGGCCACCAAGCCCATCACCGGCAGCGTGCGCGACATCAACCAGTCCAAGGTCTACGACGTGGGCACCTGCATCGGCATCAAGTCGAACCTGCCCACCGACCCGGTCGACTGCGCCCAGCCGCACGCCTTCGAGATCGTCTCCACCGTAGACCTGGCCACCCACTTCAACGGCGGCCCGCCGTCGAAGGACGAGCAGGACAAGTACATGGAAGACCAGTGCGCCAAGGACGCCACCGACTACCTCGGCTCCCCCGACGCGCTGCGCAACAAGACCCTCACCCTGTTCTGGGACGCGCTCGACACCCGCAGCTGGGTCGCGGGCAGCCGCAGCCTCAACTGCCTGGTCGGCAAGGGCGCGGATCAGGAGGGCTTCGCGGCCATCACCGGATCGGCCAAGGGCGACATCCAGATCGACGGTCAGGCCCCGGTGCCGCCGCCCAACAACGGCCGCTACACCCCGCCGCCGCTGCCCGGCGCGGTGCCGCCGGTCATCCCCCAGCCGCGCTAGTTCCGGGGACCGAGCAGTCATGCCCGTCTCGATGTCCGACGACCGCTTCGAGGAGCTGGTCGGCGACGCGCTCGACCTGATTCCGCCGGAACTGGCCCGGGCGATCGACAATGTGGTGGTCCTCATCGAAGCGCGCAGCGACGAGGACCCCCACCTGCTCGGGCTCTACCACGGCATCGCCCTCACCGATCGGGACTTCAGCCACTACGGAGGCGCGCTGCCGGACACCATCACCATCTATCGCGACGCCATCCTCGAGATGTGCGGCAGCGAAGACGAGGTGGTCGAAGAGGTGGCGGTCACGGTGATTCACGAGATAGCGCACTATTTCGGGATCGACGACGAACGGCTCCATCAGCTGGGATGGGGCTGATTCGCGGAAGCCGGGAACCGGTCGGCAGACCTCTGCGTCCAATCTCCATAACCGGAGGAAGAACGTAGAGAGGGAGTCCGATCATGGTTGGCCACGTCCTCGTGCAGCCCGAGGTGATCCTCGCGGCCGCCCTGGAACTCGACCTACTCGCCGAACGCCTGGCTGTCGCCGCGAGCGCGGCCGCACCGGCGACCCATGTGCTCCCCTCCGGCACCGAAGAGGTGTCCTTCCTGGCCGCCGCGCATTTCAACACCGCCGCGCTGACCCACGACCGGTCCGTCGCCCAGGGCATTCTCGAACTGCACCACGCCGCCGCCACCCTGCGCAGCCAGTTGGCCCAGTACCTGGCCCTGGACGCAGAGCGGGCGGCCGGTATCGCGGCGATCCAGGTGTAGGGGAGACACGCATGACTTTGGGGATCACGGGGGTGTTCTGGCTGCCTCGCATGGCCGAGATCAACTCCATCTCGCTCAATGCCGGGGCGCACGCGATTCCGATCGCGGCCGCGGGCAGCGCCTGGGGCGGGCTCACCGCCGCCTGGATGGACGCCACCGCCACGGTGGCGCGGGTGATGGCCGAGATCGGGGTCGGACTCGAGGGCGTCAACGGTCTGACCGTGCTGGCCCGGCTCGGCGGGTTCACCGTCTGGGCCGAACAGCAGGCCGTCATGGCGAGCGTGATGTCGGGCAAGGCCAACACCAATGCGACCGCGTACACCGTGGCCTCCATCGCCATGCCGAGCCTGCCGGAGATCGCGCTGATCGAGACCGCGCGGGTGGCCGCGTACTCGTCCGGCGGGGCGCTCAACGGCAGCGCGGAGGCGGCCGAGGCCGCGAAGCTGGCGCTCGACATCCGCGCCGCGCTGGTGATGGAAACCTATGAGGCGGCAACGAGTTCGATGGTCGCCACACCGGGACAGTTCCTGATGCCGCCGCCCATCGCGACGGGCGCGGGCTCGGCGAATGCGGGCGGGGACGCGTTCACCCTCCGTGGTGATCCGGTGCAGGCGGCCCTGGGCGCGGCGGCCGCGCTGGCCCAGAATCCGGCCGTCACGAGCGCGCTGTCCCAGGTCGCCCAAGCGGCCGGGACAGTCGCCACCAGCGGTGTCAGCAGCGTGGGAAACGTTGCGAGCACTGCGATTACGGCCGTCGCCAACGCGACGAAGCCGGCTCCGGGATTCGGGACGCCGATTCTGCCCGGCACCGCGGCGGTCGTGACCGCCGGCGGGGCTGCACTCACCACGCAGGCCGTATCCTACTCCGGCAGTGCCGGATCGGTGAGTATCGGCAATGGCGCGGGTACGCTGCGTCTGCCCGAGGGCTGGGGCGCGGGGCTCGGAAGCCCCGGCGGTGCAACGGCTCCCACCGCACAGGTCGTCGAACCCATGGGCGCGCCCGCCACGACTACCGCCGCCACCGCGATGCGATCGACCGGCACGAGTCCGCTGCTCGGTACGCAGGGCGGCGACGAGGAGGAGACGCGCCGCCACGACTACGGCCGATCGGTGGAGGTGTTCGCCGACGACCGGGTGATCGCGCCCGCGGTCATCGGTGGCGACGTCCTGGCCGACCGGTGACCGTCCTCGGCGCGGGCCGCGGGCCGTCGCTGCTCGGCTCGGTCACGTTGTCCCTCGACGAAATGCAGTATCTCCAGGAGACATTGGGGATCGACGAGCTGCCCGTGGTGCTGAATGCCCTGGGGCGCTACGACAATGCCGCCGACCACGATGCCGCCATGGTCGACGCGGCCGCCATGCTCGCCGAACGCGAACTGCTCGACGGCGATCCGGCCGCCGCGGGACACGAGGGCGACAGGTCCTCCGGGACTGCCCCGACCAGCCCCTACCCGAGCCAGGTCCATCCGGAGCTTTCCGAACGGCTGCTCACGCTCTATCGGCCGCACTGGGTGCTGGCGTTGCGCTGGTACGTCGAGGGTCAGGTCAATCGGTTCTGTGTCGCCAAGGGCGACGATATCGACGTGGTCGCGCTGCGCGGCCCCGGGTCCTATGTCGTCGACGAGGCGAGCCACGATCTCCCCGGCACCGTGCTGGCCGCGCTCGGCCCGGCCGATCCGCTGGAACTGTCCGGAATGCACGCGCCCACCGAGGATCTGGTGCCGATCTTCGACGACGCGGGCGACGCCGCCACCACGGCGGCCCGCCTGAGCACGGTGTGCGATCCGGCGCGGGACGCGCAGGCCATCGCATCGGCGTTGGTGCAGGTGCATTCGCACGCGGAGATCGTCGGCGTCCGCTACGGCGACGGCGTGCGCGAGGTCGCCGGAAATCACCTCGCCGTGTACAACACCCGCCACGGCCGGTTCCTCGCCATCACCACCACCGCCGAGGACGGGACCGAGTGGACGTCCTTCGCGAGCGGCACCCCCGCCCGGCTGCGCAGGGCATTGCTGGATCTCGTCGAATCCCTGCCGCTGCGTGCCGAATTCGGGGCCTAGCCCATCGGGTCGTCGCCGGTGCCGGCGAAGGCGCCGGTGAACGGCGCGGGAAACCGGCCCCAGCGGGTGCACTCCCAGCGGTCGTCCTCGAACGGCTGCAGCTCGATGGTCTCGGTGTTGTCGAGATGATTGTTGGCGGCGAAAAGCCTTGGCACCCCGGTGAGTTCACGCGATACCAGGCGCATGGCCGCACCGTGGCTGACCACGATGACATCGCCGGCGCCGGGCTGGGTCAGGTAGTCGTCGCGTAGTCGCCGCAGGGCGGGCAGGTAGCGGGCGAGCACGTCCTCGCCGGATTCGCCGCCCGGGATCCGCACGCTCAGATCGCCGAAATGCCAGGCGTGATAGACCTTCTGGAATGCCAGGTGCGCATCCCGGCTGGTCTGGCCCTCCAGGTCGCCGAGCTGCACTTCCTGCAGGTCGTCGAGCACCTCGAGCGCGACGCCGGTGGCCGACTCGATGTAGCCGCCGGTCTGGCGGGCCCGCAGCGCCTGCGACGAGAACAACTGTTGCGGTGGCGCGATCAGGTTCGCGCCGAAGGTCTTGGCCTGGGCCACACCGCGTTCGGTGAGCGGCAGGCCGGGCAGCCGGGTGTCGAGGATCTTGCCCACATTGCCTTCGGTCTCGCCGTGGCGGACCAGGATGAGTTTGCCGCTCACAGGTCGGCCACCCCCTTCTTCAGATCGGCCAGCCAGGCCGCGGCGGGCGCGTCCGGTGGCGGCGGGGTGCCGGTGGCCGCGGTGGCGGGCCAGGACCCGAGGAACCGGATCCGGGCGGCGGTGCGGTGCAATGCCTTCAGGGCCTCGGCGACAGCGGTGTCGTCGATGTGTCCGACACAGTCCAGGTAGAAGCGATAGGTCCCCATGCCGGTGCGCGTCGGCCGGGACTCGATGCGGGTGAGATCGATTCCGCGGGTGGCGAACTCGGCGAACGCCCGCATCAGCGAACCCGGTTCGTTGGCCAGCTCCAGCACGATCGAGGTGCGATCCGTACCCGTCCGCGCCGGGGCCGGTTGCGGCGGCGCGACCAGCACGAAGCGGGTGACGGCGCGCTCCACGTCGGCGACGCCGTCGGCGAGGGTGGTCAGTCCCAGGCGCTCACCCGCCAGCGCGGTGGAGACCGCGGCCTCGGCGTGCCCGGCCACCACGTCCTCGGCGGCGGCGGCATTCGATGCCGAGGTGTACATCTCGGCCAGCGGCATGTTCACGGTCAGCCACATGCGCACCTGCGCGGCCGCGACCGGATAGGCGGCGACGCGGCGCACCTGGTCGAGCGCGATGCGGGGGCGGCCCACGATCGTGAACGCCACATCCAGATCGGTCTCCGCGACGATCTGTAATCGCGGGCCGACGGCCAGCGCGTCCAGTGTGGGCGCGATCGAACCCTCCACCGAGCTCTCGATCGGCACCACCGCGCCCGCCGCCTTTCCGGCGCGGACCAGTTCGACGGCAGCACCCTGGCTCGGGGCGGGGACACGCTCGACCGGTCCATCGAAGGCTCCGGTGGACTCGAGTTTGGCGAGGGCCATCTCGGTGAAGGTTCCCGACGGCCCGAAGTAGGCGATACGCGGCACGGTTACGACAGTACTTGCGTGCGCGCGGTCACCCCCCGCTTTGCCCGGCTCCCGGGCAACTTTCGGCGAAATCCTCGGTGTCGCCATAAAAACCGCAGGCCCGGACGCCGGGAGGGCGGACCGGAGACCAGCGGCGGGGCGGATTCAGCCGCCCAGAACCGCCAATCCGGTTCGCACGGCAACCTCATCCGAGGTCTCGACGGCGAGCAGGACATCGCGGAAGGCCTCCACGGCGGGCGGCTGCAGGCCGGTCAGGAACGCGGTGTCGGGGGTGGTCAGTGCGGTGCGGATGTCCTCGCCGCAGAGGGCGGCCACGGTCGCGGCGACAGCGGCCAGGGCGCGCTCGCCGGAGTCGGTGCGGGCCACGAAACCGGTGTCGCCGTGCACGATTCGCACCAGGAACTCCGAGACCGCCTCGTCGTCGAGGGTGAGGTCCAGGATCTCGACGCCAGGGTCGGCGGTGATCGGGCGGACCAGGTCCTCGGTGAGCCCGCGGGCCGGGCGGGGCGGGACGGACAGGCTCAGCGCGACCGGTTCGGGCGCGTGCGATGAATCGTGCGGCACGCCCCCACGGTAATGGCCCGGACAGGCCGCCTGACCTCGACCCCGAGGGTGTGCGCGGGCGCGACGCGGTCCCGGCGGGCGGGGGGAACGTCTTGCGCGAGCGACCTGCGTCACTTAGCTTAGGTTTACCTAAATCACCCCGGAGGTGTCCATGACGCACGCGGCCCAGGTCGTCGCGCCCACAACCGCCGAACGCGTGCACAGCTCCTGCGCGCACGCCGAACACGCGGTCCTGGCCCTGCCCGGCCTCGACCCCGTGCCCACCTCCGTGCACCTGCTGCGGCAGTGCGGCGACATGGTGATGGCGGTGCCGATGAACTCCACCGCCGCCGGACTCGTGCACGGCTGCGGCGTGAACGGCTCCCCCGCGGTGCTCGAACTCACCGACCAGGCGCCACTGGCCCTGCGCGAGCGCGTCCGCGCCCTGGTCTGGCTGCGCGGCTGGGCCCACGCGGTGCCCGCGCACTCACAACGCGCCCTCGCCGGGGCGATCGCCACCGACCACCCGCACCCCGACCTGCTCGACATCGGCCACACCGCCACGCTGCTGCGGCTGGTCATCGACTCCGCCGTGGTGGCCGACACCTCCGGGGCCGCCGCGGTCGACCGCGAACAACTCCGCGACGCCCGGCCCGACCCGTTCTGCGCGCTGGAAGCCGGTTGGCTGCAACACCTTCAGGCCGACCACCCCGATGTGGTCGACCGACTCGCCCGCCGCCTCCCGCACGCCCTGCGCCGCGGCGCGCTCATTCACCCGCTGGCCATCGACCGGTACGGCGTCACCCTGCGCGTCGAGGCCATCGAGGCCGACCACGACGTCCGCATCCCCTTCGAGGCCCCCGCCGACGACATCGAATCGCTCAGCCGCGCGGTACACGCCTTGGCGGGCAACCCCTTCCACGGCGGGATGCACCGGATCGGACGCCGCCGCGCCTAGATTGGCGGCATGGTTTCGGCTGATCCCGCGCCCGTCTGGCCCGCGCCCGAGTCGTCCGAACAGGGGCGCCGGGCGATCACCCTCGAGATCGCGGTGGTGCTGGTCGTCACCTTCGGGCTGAGCGGGGCCAACGCGGCGCTGTCACTGCTGGACAGCGCCCTCGCCCCGGGCGGGGTCGGCGGGCAGACGGTGGCGCTCAATCCCTCGCGCGCCACCCAGTCGGCCATCGACCTGCTGTTCCAGCTGTTGAGCGTGGCGCGGCTGCTCGGATGGGCGGCGCTGGGGATATATCTGTTGTGGCGCAGCGGGATCGCGCCGCGGGTCATCGGGCTGGCGCGGTCACCGCGGTGGCGCGCGGATGTGCTGCCCGGACTGCTGCTCACCGCGGTGATCGGAATACCCGGACTGGGGCTGTATCTGGGGGCGCACGCCCTCGGCGTGAGTGTGACCATCGTCCCCAGTTCGCTCGAACACTGGTGGCGACTCCCCATGCTGGTGCTGGCCGCCTGGGCCAACTCCGCGGCCGAGGAAGTGCTCGTTGTGGCCTATCTCATCACCCGGCTGCGGGCGCTCGGCTGGACCGAGAACCGCTCCCTGCTGGCGTCGGCGCTACTGCGCGGCAGCTACCACCTGTACCAGGGTCTCGGCGGCGGCCTCGGAAACCTGGTGATGGGGTTGATCTTCGGACGCTACTGGCAACGCACCAACCGGCTGTGGCCGCTGCTGCTCGCGCACGCCCTGATCGACACCATCGCCTACCTCGGGTATGTCTTCCTGCGCGGACATGTCTCCTGGCTGCCGTGAATCCGCCCGGAAAGCGGCGCGGCGCGGGCGCGGTCGGTACTGTTTGCAGTAATGAACGGCGACGACCCCCAGCACTTTGCACGGATGCGCCGGGAGCCGCCGCCGGGACGTCCGGGTGAGCGCCCGGCCTACCCGCAGCGCCCGATGGCGAATCCCGGGCAACCACAGCGGCCTTCGGCTCCACGGCAGCCCATGCCCGATCGAGCGCGGAACTACGACCCGCCCGTTGACGACGGCGGCCCGCGGGTAGAACCAACCCAGGTGATCCGACGCGATGAATCCGGTCAGGCCCTGGCGTATTCGCAGGTGCCGCCGCCCCGGAACCCCGACCCGCGCCAGCGGCCGCCCGGGAACCGGATGCCGCCGCCGGGCAATCGCGTGCCACCCCCGGGGAATCGGGTTCCGCCCCAGGGTGATCGGATGCCCGCCCGGACCGCGACGCCCATGGGGCACGCGCCCACCCAGCAGCCGGTCCCCTTCCACGAGGACCCGCCCCGCACTCCCCCGCCACCGCTGCCCGGCAAACGCCGCGGCGGTGACGGCCGTCCCCCGCGCGGCGCCCGGCCGCGCCGCACACGGCACTGGTTCCGCTGGATCCTGTCGCTGCTGGTGGTGCTGCTCGTGCTGCCCATCGCGGCGGCCATCTATGTCGACACCCATCTGACGCGGATCGACGCGCTCGCGGACTACTCCGGACGGGTCGGCGACACGCCCGGGACGAATTGGCTTCTGGTCGGATCCGACAGCCGCGCGGGGCTCTCGCAGGCGCAGGAAGACGAGTTGTCGACCGGGTCCGATGTGGAGGGCGAACGCACCGACACCGTGATCCTGGTCCACATCCCCAAATCCGGGCGGCCCACCCTGGTCAGTTTGCCGCGCGACTCCTACGTGAACATCCCGGGCGTCGGCAAGGACAAGCTCAATGCGGCATTCTCGGTGGGCGGCGCGAAATTGCTGGCCCGCACCGTGGAAGGCGCGACCGGCGTGCACATCGACCACTACGTGCAGATCGGATTCGGCGGCTTCGCCAATATCGTGGACGCGGTCGGCGGCATCGATATGTGCCTGGACGAGCCGATGAAAGACCCGTTGGCGGGTATCGATCTACCGGCGGGCTGCCAGACCCTGAGCGGCCCGAACGCACTGGGTTTCGTGCGTTCCCGCGCCACGCCGCGCGCCGATCTGGATCGCATGCTGAATCAGCGCAAATTCCTCAGCGCGCTGTTGAAGAAGGCGTCGAGCCCGGCCACGCTGGCCAATCCGTTCCGATCCTGGCCGCTGGTACGGGATCTCACTTCGGCGTTGAAAGTCGACGACGGCGCGCACGTATGGAATCTGGCGGGCCTGGGCAATGCGCTGAGCGACGATCCGATCACCACGACGGTGCCGGTCGGCGGCTTCGAGAATGTCTCCGGCAGCGGCAATGTGCTGCTCTGGGACAAGACCAGGGCGGGTGCGTTCTTCGACGCGCTGGCCAAGGATCAGCAGATCCCGGCGGACCTGATCACCACGGTCGGAAGTTAGGTCGGAAGTTGGTTCGAATTAGGGAATACTTGCCTCAATAAGGCTGTGCTCAATAAGGCTGTACTTGGATGACACGCGGTTTTACCAGGATTAATGTCGTCCGCATGTCCACCCGAACCCAGACCAAGCGCAGCAAGTTCCAGGCCCTGCTGCAGGATCAGATCCGCAACGAATTCAATGCCGAGCACCAGTACATCGCGGTGGCATTGTGGTTCGACAATGCCGATCTTCCGGTCCTGGCCAAGTATTTCTACAAGCAGGCCGTGGAAGAGCGCAATCACGCGATGATGATCGCCCAGTACCTGATCGACCAGGACATCAGCGTCGAGATGCCCGGGGTCGATTCCGCCACTTCGCATTTCGCGAACGCCAAGGAGCCGATCGCGCTCGCCGTGGCGCAGGAGCAGTCGGTCACCGACCAGGTCGTCCAGCTCGCCAAGACCGCCCGCGAAGAGGGCGACTACCAGGGCGAGCAGTTCATGCAGTGGTTCCTCAAGGAGCAGGTCGAGGAAGTCGCCACCATGAAGACCCTGCTCACCGTCGCCGAGCGGGCCAGCGCGAATCTGTTCGACCTGGAGAACTTCGTGCAGCGGGAAATGAGCGGCCCGAAGGACGCGTCCGGCGCGCCGCACGCCGCGGGTGGCTCGCTGTAACAGGCGAATCACGGCAATAACCCGTGGGGCCGAACACGATTCGGCTCCGTCCGGTGGATAGACGACACAGGCCCGGTCCGAAGTTTCGGACCGGGCCTGTTGCCGTATCGCGCGGACATCCGCGGACGGTCAGCGCAAAGTGACCTGACGCGAACGCAGGCCGTCGCGGGAACGACGCTCATCGGAGGTCAGCGGGGCGTCCGACTTCAGCGCGGCCGCCAGCTTCGCGCCGAATTCGCGTGCGGGGGCTTCCCATTCGCTGGCGTGACGCTCGCGGTCCAGGTCGAAGACCGGCACCAGCAGGCCGTGGGTGCGGAACGAGCCCGCGAACCGCGAACCCTCGCCCAGGTGCAGATCACCGGCGGCGTGCAGGCGGGCCAGGGCCAGCATCAGCTGGTCCTCGTCCTCGGGGCGCACCCAGCGGATGTGTGCCTTCTCGCCGGCGTCGACCCACCAGGCCGCGCCGATCGAGTCCGCGCCCAGCTCCAGGCGGGCCGACGGCATGATGGCCCGGTTGGCCTGCTCGATGGTGGCGGCCACCTGCGGGTCCGGGGTGACGCCCGCGGGCACCCACCAGTTGAAGTCCTGGTGCACCGTGAGGTCCAGGGCCGCACCGGAATCCAGCACCTCGGTCAACGGGGCGCCGCCGACGCTGGCGGAGGCGAGCGAGTCGCCGGGGGTGGCGGACTGGGTCCACAGGATGGCGGCGGCCAGATCCGCGGCGGGATCGGCGGACTGGAACTGCACCTGCGTACCAACGAAACCGACCGGCTCGTCACCGGCCCGCACCAGCGCGGCGACCGCACCCGGCAGCACGGTGGCGAGGGTGACCTCACGCTCCGCGCCGACGCTCGGCGCCAGCTTCAAGGTCGCGGTCGCCGACGGCACGAACTCCCGTAGCGCGACCAGATCGCATTCCGCGGCCAAGCCCGCGAAGGGCCGCGTCACGGTCGACGCCGCCGCCTCCTGTTCGGCACGGCGGGCGGCCAGCTTCTGCGCCCGATTGGAGTCCGGCTTGGGACTGTTGCGCTTGCTCTTACCCATGGTTGGCAAACCTACTGTGCCTTTGGCCCTACGCTGCGCTCCGGGCAGGGTTCGCGGCCCCTGGTCCCGATTCTTCCCTCCTCCGCTCCTCCGCTTCGCTCCCCCGCTCCAAGGCGGAGGTCTATCAAGCCGCAGTCCAGAATCGGGACGGCCTCGAACCTTGGGTAATGCGCTTGCAAGGGCGAGGGTTATGCGGTGGTGAGCACGGCCTTGGTGCGGGCGGGGTGGTTGGTGGCCACCCAGTCCACGCCGATGTCGGCGCAGAGCTGAATGTCCTCGGGGTCGTCGCAGGTCCAGACGTAGGTGGCGCGGCCCGCGGCGGCGGCCTTGTCGACCAGATCCGGGTGCTCGCGCAGGGTGCGGACCGACGGGCCGATGGCGGTCGCGCCGACGGTGTGCGCCGCGCCGCCGGACAGGTACAGCGAGGACTCGCCCAGCAACACCGTCGGCAACAGCGGGGCCGCGCGGCGGATGCGCCAGACCGCGGTCGCGGCGAACGACATGACCACGGCGCGTGAATGATCCGCGGAAGCGGGCGCGCCGATGCCGTAGTGGTTCAGCTCGTTCAGCAGCGTGGTCTCGACCAGCGCGCCGTACCGGACCGGATGCTTGGTCTCGATGAACAGCTTGGTGGGACGGCTCTTCCAGTCCAGCACCAGCTCGATGAGCTCGCGCAGGGTGAGCACGCCCTCCTGTTCCGCGGCGGTGCCGAAGTTCAGGGCCTTCAGCTCCTCGAGCGTCATCTCGCTGACCGCGCCGGTCCCGTTCGCGGTGCGGTCCACCGTGCGGTCGTGCACGCAGACCAGGTGCCCGTCGCGGGTCAGGCGGATATCGCATTCGAGGCCGTCGGCGCCCTCCTGCAGGGCGAGATCGTAGGCGGCGAGGGTGTGTTCGGGTCGCGCCGCGGACGCCCCCCGGTGCGCCACCACGAACGGCGCGCGACTGGCCCGGCTCACTTCGCCACTACCTCCTGTTGCTCCGCGTCCGGAGCTGCCTGTACAGCGTTCCCGGCGGCGGCCTCATCCCCGACCACAGCATCATCCCCGACCGGAGCCGCGGGCGCGCGCCGCACGGGCTCGATCACCGGGCGCGCCGGGCCGGTCGCGATCAGCCAGCGGCGCGGCGTCTTCGGACGACCCTGCAGATCCAGGCCCGCGAACGCGCGCACCAGGCCCAGCGAGGCCACCGCGACACCGGCCGCGACCAGATCCGTCCACATCGCCACCAGCACGCCGTCGGCCTGCACCTGCAGCGAATCCGCCAATCGGTAGCCCAGCGTCACCAGCACCAGCACCGCGTTCGACAGCCAAGCGGCCCACCAGATCCGGACCGCGCGCAGCAGGCTCGGATCACCGTCGCCGGTGCGCTGCGCCGCCTCGGTCAGGAAGATGCCCGGCCAGATCAGGTTCGCGACCGGCACCACACAGCCGAGCACCAGCGACAGCAGCGACCGCGAATCCGACTCGCCCACATTCGTGTACGCGGCTCGGCGGGTCTCGGCGAGCCAGCCGACCAGCGCCACCGCCGACAGCAGGGCCAGCGCCGGCGCCAGGATCGCCGAGACGGTCACGGCCGCATCGGAGATCCACAGCAGCCAGGGCTGGATGAGGCGGGTGCGATTGCGCAGCAGGATCCCGTAGCGGCCCAGTTCGGCCAATGCCGCCACCATGAAGACGGCCGCGGTCGTGATGAGCAACCGGTCCAACCGGTCGGTCCAGGCGGCCAGCGGGCGGTGCGGCTCGGGAGCTACGGCCGGGGGCCGGTCGTGCAGTCCCCAGCGCGGAATCTGCTGATAGCGCGGCGTCTCCGTCGAACCCGGGCGCCGGACCGGCTGGGCAGCAGCGGATTTGCGGCCCGGCGGGCGGGCCACCCAGCGGTAGTTGCGGCGGTCGGCGGGCGCGTCCACCGGGGCAGGTGACAGCAGCACGCCGTGGCAGCGCGGGCACCAGTGCAGCGGTTTGCCCTGAACCGCCCAGCGGGCGCCGCAGCGGGCGCACGGCTGTACGACGGCGGATCGCGATCGGCCCACCTGTCCCCCGTTCATCGCTCCACCTCTCCGCGCCTAGTAGATCTTCGCCTCGCGACCGTCCCCGGTGAGCGGACGGCCGGTCTGTTGCCAGGCCACCATGCCACCGGAGACATTGATCGCCTCGTAACCGATCTGGTTCAGGAACTCCACCACCGCGATGGACCGGCCGCCCTGCCGGCAGATCACGTAGATCTCGGCGTCGATGTCCAGGTCGTCGAGCCGGGCGGGGACGTCGGTCATGGGGATGTGGATGGCGCCGGGCGCGCGGCCGAGCTGCCACTCGTCGTCCTCGCGGACGTCGAGGAGCTGGGCCGGCACGGGCGCGGCGGCGCCCCAGCCATCCGCGGCGTCGAATTCCGCGGGCACCTCATCGATGGGCACCGAGGGCACGTGGGGGTTCGTCACGGTTTCGATCCTGCCACGCGCGCGCGAGGGCTGTGGAGTTCCGTACCTGCACAGGGTTGGTTTCGGGAGTTATCCACATAATCCACAACCTGATCCACAGGTTGATAGACGACTGATTCGTCCGGGTCGGCCGATCCGGAAGTCCCCTCCCCGTTCCGGAGCGGCCGACCCGAAGGCCTGTCTCAGAAGGCCTCGTCCAGTCTGACGCCGCAGGTCGGCCCGCGGTTCCATTCGCACCGGAAAAAACGACATAACTAGAGAAAACCGGAAATCCACGGTCCAGCCAGGCAAGATCGGTAGCCTGGCGCTATGACTGTGAGCAGGGGGCTACTCGACGGCCTGAATATCAAGGGACTGAACCTCGCGCTGTCGGAGGCGACCTGCCTCGGCATCGACGTCGATCCGGCGGCGGCCACGCTGAGGCTGGAATTGGACGTCTTGACCCTCCCCGCGGACGGCCCGCCACCGGCCGACTGCGACATCTACCTCAACCTCCTCGGCGTCAGCCGGATCGCCGCCTCCCTGCGCCGCCAGCGCTGGGACGACCTCGAGCCGGTTGTGCTCCCGCTCACCGTCGACGGCCTGCACGACGCCGTGAACAGCTTCGGTGGCGGGGCGCTGCACGGGTGGGACTTCCTCGATCTCAGCGACAGCTCCTGGAGCCAGTGGCGCAAGCTGCTCAGCTTCGACACGGTGCTGCGCGACGAACCCGGCGCCCACCTGATGGAGTTCTCCCAGGAGGAGGGCATCGACCCGCGCGAACTCGATATCCGCGTCTGGTTCGACGCCGCCGAGGTCACCGACAAGCAGGGCAATCCGATCCCGTTGCCGGAGTTCATCGCCGGCGGCGTGCGCTGGTGGCAGGCCCACGACGCGGGCGACCCGCGCACCCAGCGACCGGACGTGGTCCCGCCGCTCTAGGCGGCGGTCACCCCGGTCGCGTGATCAGGGCAGTAACCGCCGGGGTTCTTCGCCAGGTACTGCTGGTGATAGCCCTCGGCGTAGAAGAACGCGGAAAGGTCCGGGAGCGGGGCGATCTCGGTGGTGATCTCCCCGAACCCGGCCGCCGACAAGCGTTCCTGATAGTCGGCCCGCGACGCCGCGGCCGTCCGCGCCTGCTCGTCGTCGAGGGTGAAGACGGCCGAACGGTATTGGGTGCCGCGATCATTGCCCTGCCGCATGGTCTGGGTCGGATCGTGGTGCTCCCAGAACCGCCGCAGGATCGCGGCGTAGTCGATCACCCGCGGATCGAAGACCACCAGGACGGATTCGGTGTGACCGGTACGGCCCGAACAGGTTTCCTCGTAGGTCGGGTTCGGGGTGTAGCCGCCCGCGTAGCCCACGGCCGTGCAGTACACGCCCGCCAATTCCCAGAACCCCTGCTCGGCGCCCCAGAAACAGCCCATGGCCAGCACCGCGGTCTGCGTGCCCGCCGGGAACGGGGGTTTGAGGGAATGACCGCTGACGTAGTGCTTGCCGGGCACGACCAGCGGTTCGGAACGCCCGGGCAGAGCTTGCCCGGGAGTCACCATGGTCGGCTCCGGCAGTCGCAAGCGACCGACGAACTCGTCGTACCACGACATGACTCCAGGCTACGGGACGTGTGGAAGATATATCCGGGCCGGAATGTGGGGGGACGCAGCCCGGTTGCGAACGAGCGGGTGTACGAATGATGGTTGGGTGCGCCTCGGATCATGCCGAGGGCACGCGGCCCCCCCGACACGGAAAGGGACATCGTGGCTGTTTACACGTTGCCAGAACTCGATTACGACTACAGCGCCCTGGAGCCTTTCATCTCCGGGCAGATCAACGAGATCCACCACACCAAGCACCACGCCGCCTACGTCGCGGGCGTCAACGCTGCCCTCGAGAAGCTGGAAGAGGCGCGGGCCAAGGACGACCACGCCGCCATCTTCCTCAACGAGAAGAACCTCGCGTTCCACCTCGGTGGCCACGTGAACCACTCCATCTGGTGGAAGAGCCTGTCGAAGGACGGCGGCGACAAGCCGGTCGGCGACCTGGCCTCGGCCATCGACGAGGAGTTCGGCTCCTTCGACAAGTTCGTCGCGCAGTTCTCCGCCGCGGCCAACGGCCTGCAGGGCTCCGGCTGGGCCTGGCTGGGCTACGACACCCTGGGCAACAAGCTGCTCACCTTCCAGCTCACCGACCAGCAGGGCAACGTGCCGCTCGGCATCATCCCGCTGCTCGGCCTGGACATGTGGGAGCACGCCTTCTACCTGCAGTACAAGAACGTCAAGGCCGACTACGTGAAGGCGTTCTGGAACGTCGTCAACTGGGCGGAGATCCAGGACCGCTACTCCAAGGCGGTTTCGCAGGGCAAGGGCCTGATCTTCGGCTGACGCCCCTCATGCTTGCGGAAGGCCCGCGAACCGATCGGTTCGCGGGCCTTTCGGCATTTCAGGGGGCCGGGTGCTAGCACTCTTTGGTACTTGTGTGCCAGTTAGCTTCGGGTACAACCTGGTGTTCCCACTGGCGACACCGGGCACAGCCGCCCCCTGGGAAGTTCGGGAGGCACATCATGAGTGGTCAGATCGGCGTCATGCCCTTCCAGGCCCATGGTTCGCTGCAAGGATTCGTGATCTCCGGACGCTGGCCCGACTCCACCAAGGAATGGGCGCAAGTGCTGGTACTGGCCGTGCGGGTGGCCGGATTGCCGGGCCTGCTGCCCACCTCGACGGTGTTCGGAGCACGGGAGGAGCTGCCCGACGACCCCGACCCGGCCATGGTGGGGCTGGTGATCGCGGAAGGGCCCGTACTCGGGGACGAAGCGTTGCAGCCCGGCAGGTTTGCCGGACATGTGCCACCGGCCTTGATCATGTTGCATCCGCCGCGCGAAACGCGACCCTCACTGCCCGAGTGCTCGGGCGCGGCCTCGGGCTGCCTGCTGCTGCCGGGCCTGCCGCATCTGGGGCTGGAACACCGCGCGGCCTGGGTGGAGACCGATTCCGACGGCGCGGTGACCTCGATGGTTTCGCGAGTCGGGGTGGATCCGATCAGTGATCCCGACACCGCGGTTCTGGCTATGCTGCTGGCCGCGTAAGGGAACCCGAAATCTTCCGGCAGCATCGCCAAACTTATTGCGCGCATTGCGATTTGGACGACAGTGGTTTGCGTGCGCCCGGTTTGCCGGAGTAGAGTTGCCCCCGAGCGAAGGGGAGTAGCCCCCAATCATGCCGTCGACATACTGATCCCCCGGGATCCGGCGCGTGAACCGGAATCTTCCGGTGGGCGAGACCTTCGGCCGACAAGAACCAAACCGATTTACCGGTGCGGTGTCGGCTGAAGCGCCCCCGCATTCAGCCGACAGGCCGGAGACCTGGGAGCTGACTTCATGATCGCCACGATATTGCTGAGTTTCGGCGTGCTGTTCCTCGCCGAACTGGGCGATAAATCTCAGCTCATGGCGCTGACCTTCGCACTGCGCTACCACTGGTGGACCGTGCTGTCCGGCATCACCGTCGCCAGCGTGCTGGTGAACCTGATCGCGGTCGGCGTCGGCCACTTCCTCGGTGCGGCCCTGCCGACCGGTGTCATCTCGCTGTTCGCGGCCGCCACCTTGATCGGCGTCGGCCTCTGGACCCTGCGCGAGACCCTTTCGAACTCCTCGGACGCTGATGACGGGGTCGCGCCGCAGGTCAGGTCCAGGTCCGCGTTCCTGGTCGTGCTGTCGGCCTTCCTGCTCGCCGAGCTCGGCGACCGCACCATGTTCGCCACCATGGCACTGGCCACCAACAACAACTGGGTCGCGGTGTGGATCGGTTCGGTCGCGGGCATGGTGGCCGCGGGCGCGCTGGCCATCGTGATCGGCGTGACCGTCGGCAAGCACATCCCGGAGCGGATCATCGCGGTCTGCTCGGGCCTGCTGTTCCTGTACTTCGGTGCGCTCACCCTGCTCGAGGCCTTCGCACACGGGCTGGGCACCCCGCTGGCCGCGCTGCTGTCGCTGGCGCTGCCCGCCCTCGCCGGCGGCATGCTGCCGGTGCTGCGCCGCCGCGCCGGGACCCCGGCCGGTTCAGTCGCCGAGCACGTTGTCGCCGAACAGGTCCCCGCTGCGCCGCACGAGGTCCAGTAGCGGCGCGCGCAATTCGCGCAATCCATCCGGGTCGCCGACCGCGATGCGCGCGGTGACCATCGAGCTCAGCGCGGCGACCAGGGTCTGACAGGCGAAACGCTGCGGCTCGGTCTCGGCGCCCAGCACGTCGGCGACCATGGCAACGAAGGTTTCCTGCAGGTGGGTGCGCCGCGCGATGGCGTCCGGGCCCGCGGCGTACACCTCGACGAGAAACACCCGGGCGTAAGCCGGTTGGGCGGCCAGCGCCTCCAGATACGCGCCGAGCAGCCGTTCCATCCGTTCGGTGCGGGTCTCCCCGTCGAATTCGGCGCCGGTGGCCGCCAGGATGCCGGTCAGCATGAGCTCCGTGGCCCGCTCGTAGGCGGCCTCGAAACAGTCCTCCTTGGAACGGAATTGCTCGTAGAAGGTTTCACGGGAAACCCCCGCACGCTTGATGACCGCGGCCACCGGCGTTCCGACATAACCGTTCTCGGCCATCGCCTCGGCCATGGCGGCCAGGATGCGGTCGCGCTGGGCGGCCACCACGTGCTCCCGGGGCAGGCCGTGCCGGCCGCGGGGAAGTTGGCGGGTTGCCGATTCGGTCATACGCGGGACTCCAGGTGGCCTCGGTCGTTCAGGCGAGCTTTCTCATTCTGCGGGGCCGGGCCGGTTGCTCGGTGGTGAACCCCGTTGGTTCCGTATCGGCGATGGCCAGTCCACTCGCTACACCCCGGCGCAGCGAGAAGTCGACCAGATGCTGGGTGAGCGGGCGGCACCACAGCGCCATGCTCACCCAATACGGCGAGACGATGTGGCGGGAACGGCGGGCCAGCGCCCGCTCACAGGCGTCGATGGCCGGGCCCACCGGGGCGACGCCGGAGACGGTGGACCGGCCCAGAATGCTGCGGGCGGCCTCGGTGCCGAAGCCGCGGCTGGTCATCTCGGTGTCGAGTTCGGCGAAATAGGCCAGGCCCACTTTGGCCCCGGTGTGCCGCAATTCGATGCGCAGGGTGTCGCCGAGCGCCTCGACCGCGGCCTTGGAGGCGCTGTACGCCCCGGCCAGGGGTAGATGGATGGCGGCGGCCAGCGAGGAGACGATCAGGATGTAGCCGCCCGGGTGCGCGATGTGCGGTCCGGCGGCGCGCATCGTGTAGTAGACGCCCAGCACATTGACGGCGAGGGTCTCCTCGAGCACGGTCGGGTCGCCGCCGAGCAGGGACAGCTGCCGGGCGATGCCCGCGTTGCAGACCACCGCGTCCAGGCCGCCCAGTTCGGCGGTCAGCGAGTTCACCACCCGTTCCACCTGGGCCGGGTCGCCGATGTCGCAGTACCGCCACGGTGCGTCGCCGCATTCGCTCGCGACCTGGGCCAGCAGCGCCTCCTCGATGCCGAGCAGTGCGACGTGCGCCCCGTGCGCGTGCAGCTGACGGGCGAGAGCGGCCCCGATGCCGCGGGCCGCGCCCGTGATCAGGATGCGTTTGCCGGCCACGCGCGGGATCCGGCGGCGGAAACCACGGCGATGACCGACCGTGCTGGCGTTCATATATGCGAAGTTACCACTTATACGAACACCTATGTTCGCAAAACCGAGGGTTCGCGGCCCGTCTCGGTTCTGGACTGCGCCTTGATAGACCTCCGCCTTGGAGCGGGAGCGGAGGAGGGAAGAACCGAGACTTCGGGGGCCGCGACCGCCTCTCTCCACCCCGCGGCTCGCCCGGAGCGGGGCGTAGGGCAGATTAGATATTGACGGATGGCCAGCGAGAGGGCCATCCCTTGTCGAGAGGACCAAACCGTGGAGATTTCGGGCTCCGCCGCCATTGTCACCGGAGGTGCGTCCGGGCTGGGTGCGGCCACCGCCAAGCGTTTCGCCGATGCGGGCGCGACCGTGTTCGGCCTGGATCTGGCTCAGTCCATCGAGCGTGCGGGTGACAGCGTCCCGGCCGGCGTCACCCTCATCCCGACCGACGTCACCAGCGGTGACGAGGTGGCCGCCGCGGTCGCCAAGGTCGTGGAATCCGGTGTGCCGCTGCGCATCGTCGTCAACTGCGCCGGTGTGGGCTGGGCGGGACGCATCCTGTCCAAGAACGGCCCGCACGACCTCGAGCTGTTCCGCACGGTCATCACCGTGAACCTGCTCGGCTCCTTCAACGTCATGCGCCTGGCCGCCGACGCCATCGCCAAGACCGATCCGGTCGACGAGTACGGCCAGCGCGGCGTCATCATCAACACCGCCTCGGTCGCGGCCTTCGAGGGCCAGATCGGGCAGATCGCCTACTCCGCCTCCAAGGGCGGCGTCGCCGGCATGACCATCCCGGCCGCGCGTGACCTCGCGCAGTTCGGCATCCGCGTGAACACCATCGCGCCCGGCATCATCGACACCCCGATGCTCGCCGGTGTCACCGAGGAGTACCGCAAGGGCCTCGAGTCCGGCGTGCCGTTCCCGTCCCGCCTGGGTCGCCCGGACGAGTACGCGCAGCTCGCGCAGTACATCACCGAGCACGACTACCTGAACGGCGAGACCATCCGCATGGACGGCGCCCTGCGCATGGCGCCGCGCTAGAAGGTGAAAGATCAAGGCCCCGCACTGAATTC
>NZ_JBHWHH010000036.1:0-51435 GCF_042732555.1 Nocardia sp. NPDC059764 | reverse complement strand
CTTCACGCCGTTCTTGATGGCGGCGTCCTGCTTCTCGGCGATCGCGAGCGCTACTTCGGCCGGGACGTGTTCGCCGGTCTTGCTGTTGAATTCGATGATCGCGAAGGCTCCCCCCTCGGCGAACACCACGACGCTGGTTCCGTTCGGGCCATTCAGGATGCCGCCGTCGACACCGATATCGATAGGTGTGAAAGCCGCGCCCGCCTTCTGCGCCACATCATTCTTCGCCGCCGCGGCAGCGGCCGCGGCGTTCTCGCGCACGATGACCGCGGTGCTGATCTTCTCGGTCCCCGCGCCGTTGCCGTAGACGCCGGTGATTCCGTGCGGCTCCGCCTTGGAGGTCTTCAACGTCCAGTCGGAGTCGATATCGCTGGGCTTGATGAGCAGGTTCGCGTAATCGCTGGCGGCAGGTGATGCGGCCGCGCTGGTCGGCGCGACCGAGGTCCCGGTCGACGACGACTCCTGGTCCGAACTACAACCAGCGATTCCCACGGACAGCACCACTGCGGCACCGAACACCACAGCCTTCGATTTCTTCATCGGCAGATGATGACAGAGGCGCAAATCCGCCGCAAACCCTCGGAACCACTGAATGGATCAGGCTTTCGCGGTTCGGCTCGAATCCGCGGGCACGCGTCAGACAAGCAGTTTTCCGCCGTCGATGGTGATGATCTCGCCGGTGATCCAGGAACTGGCGGGTTCGGCGAGGCGGGTGATCCAGGTGCTGATGTCCGCGGTCGTGCCGACGCGTCCGGTCGGCACTGCCGCGCTCGTCGGTCACGCGAAATCAGCAGCGGATGCAGCCCAGTGAACATCATTGTCCGACAGCGTGCTTCGTGGGACGCACCCACGGGCGAGCACATCGAGCACCCGGCGCGGATCGCAGCCGTAGACCCCGGCGCCATAAGCGCTGTTGGCTTCCACGACCGCCCAGCCACGCCCCTCGATCAGACCGATGTCGACAACGACCGCGAGTGGCGTCGGCAACAACGGCTCACCGTAGAACGCCACCGGACCGCTCACGTCCCCCTCACCGACTCGCCAGCCCGACAGGCGCAACACATTCCATCCAGCACTGATCGCGGCTGCTCGCATGACGCGAGAATCCTCGGAGTAGCGCGGTGGCAAGATCAATGTGGGCACGGGCAGCGACTGTAGCCGCCGCAGATCCAGACATACCAGGACATTTCGAGCTGCGGTAGCGCTACCCGGGGCAGCACCGCCGCCAACGCGATCAAGCTTGTAAGAGAGACTTCTCGTATGAGTCTTGCAGCACGTCTGGAGCAGCTCGGCCGCCCGCTGGTCGAGGAGCAGCTTGCGCATCCGACCGTGGCGGGGATCGCGACAGGCGACCTCGCCGAGCCGGTGTTCCGCTCCTGGCTGGAGCAGGACTATCTGTTCCTGCTCGACTATGTCCGCGTCTTCTCCCGGCTCGCCTGGCAGGCGCCCGCCGCCCACCTCGGCGACCTGGTCGACCTCGCGCACGCCACTTTCCACGACGAAATCTCGCTGCACCGCGGTCTGGCCGCGGAGTTCGGTGCCGACCTCGACGGCGCCACCAAGGGCGAGCCGTGCACGAAATACACTGCGTTCCTGCTGGATTCGGCCGCGAACTACGCCGACGGCCTGGCCGCCCTCTACCCGTGCATGTGGGGCTATTCGACGCTCGGCGCGATCCTCGCGCAGAACCCTCCCGCCGACCCGCGCTACCGGCGCTGGATCGACACCTACGCCGACCCCGGCTTCGCGGCCCTCACCACCCGCTGCGCCCAGATGCTGGACGAAGCCGGCGGCGACAACGCGGAGGAGCTGTTCCTGACCGGCATGCGCCACGAACTCGCGTTCTGGGATGTGCCGGTCGGCCGCGGGTGAACTGGTAGGTCGTCCGTCGACTGGAAGGCGTGCTGATCGCTGTTCGTGGTCTGCTCATCGATGCAGCGGCTAAAGATGAGCTCAACGAAGGACCCGATCGAAGCAGACCCGGTCGGCTGCGCGCGGCGCGCCCCGAACTCAGGTGATGCGATGGCCCACCTCCCCGGTTCCGCACTCATGACGACGTCGGTCGTGACGACGGATGATCATCTTCATGTCTGCCGGGTGTGCGGCGAGATCGACATACAGACCAGGCCCTGAATTTCTGAAGGCGCTACTGGAGAGCCTGCACGCCTGCGAATCGACGTATGTCGATCTGAGCGAGGTGACGTTCTTCGGGGTTGCCGGTGCCGAAGCCCTGATCCAGGCGCGCGACGCCGCCGATCTACACCATGCTGTGCTGCGCATCGACGGATCGGCCCGCGTTCAACGGGTGCTGGAAATGCTCCGCCTCTCGGGTGATTTCGAGTTCTGCGCCTAGCCGTATCGCCGAGGACGTACCGACCGTGTCGGTCACGTATGGGTGTGTGGTTCGTCGGCGTGCCGCATCACGGCGTCCCACCAGGGTTCGAGCTTGCTCGGTTCCGGCCAGCGCAATGGCACGTCCTCATCGGCATCTCGCGTGATGGTGGGCGGCGGCGTACGCCGCTTACCCGGTCGGCTTGCGAATCTGTCGTCGTGTTGTTCGGGTGGTGTTGCTGTCATGGCGCACCTTCGAATCGCTGCCCGACGTCCGGTCTCACCGAGGCGGGCTGGATTCTCAACTCGCCGCGGCGGTATTACGCCGAGGTCGACCGCGCCCGAGAAATGCCACGAGGCCCAGGCGACGTTGCCGAAGGTCCGCGCCACCGCGAAAGCGGAGGCCGACCTGATCGATGGTAGGCGTTCAAGGTCAACGACAGGCCACGGTCGATCCGACGGCCGACGCCGCCCAGGTCAGCGGCGTACAGCCATCGAGGTGAGGGTCAGCTCCCGGCCCGCGGCAAAAGTGTCCGCAATCCCCCACCCCGCGCCACGATCTCCTGGAGAATGGAGGCGCTTCATCCCATTGATCAGCTCTGCTGGATATGAGGAGGTAGCTCTATGACCACGGCACGCGACATCATGAAGCCCGGCGCTCAGTGGATATCGCAGGACGAGACCGTCGCCAGAGCGGCGCGAGTGATGGCCGACCTCGACGTCGGATCGATCGTCATCGCCGACGAGAACGAGCGGATGGTCGGCATCATCACCGACCGCGACATCGTGGTGAAGTGCATCGCCCGGGGACACTCCCCCGAGACCACCCCAGCCCGCGATCTGTGCGAGGCCACGCCACGCTGGATCGCCGAGGACGCCGACGTCGATGAAGTACTCGATTCGATGGAAGTCCATCGAATCAAGCGTCTGCCGGTGATCGACGGCAACAAGCGGATGGTCGGGATGATCAGCGAGTCCGACCTGGCCAGGCATCTGGACGACGAATCTCTCGGTGACTTCGTCACGGCCATCTACGGAAGGCCCTGAGCCGCAAGCCGTACCCGTGTCGAATCGCAGTCCGCACCAGGACGGGCGGCGCGGGCCGGCGGCGGTGCGCTCGCGGTAGGTGATATCGCGCGGGGAGGTGTTCGGAGAGCGACCGTTCTCCGAACACCTCGGTCCGGGTCGCCGTCCGCGTCGGGTCGCTCCATTCATGAACGTCGAGGCGCTAGCGACGGCGGGTTCCAGGAGGCATACATCTGTGTAGGAGCGACGACCTCGACCCCGGTGACGATTATGGTCAACGGAGTGATGCTGGGGGCAGCCCATTTACGCTGAAGCCAACCAACGGCGCCAACGGCGTCAATTACGGCGTCAACGTCGAACTCAACCTGGCGGCCGGCGACCAGCGCATCGTCGCCTCGCAGAAGAATGCGAACGGCACGACCAGCCAGCAGTTCACCGACGTCAGATCCAGCGCCACCACTGGAAGTTCCTCCTTCACCCCGAACCGGATCCAAACGATCCTGAACGGCTTTCAAACCGGCAGCACCGGCGGCCACACCGTGACGTTCGGCGTGAACTAGACGAGCGATCCCGGCCTTCGGACAGCGAATATCACGGCCGCACAGCATATTTTGGTGCGCCATCAGGTTCTCGACTACGCGTTCGAGCGCCAGAAGCACTTCAGCGGCTGACACCGGGGGCGCAGATGAACGGACCAGCCCGGAGCAGGTCGCAGACCACCAATTCGACGACGTTCCAGTACATGTCACTCGAGCCCTGGCTCACCGAGAACCCCACATCACCGCCGAGGGCGCGTTCGAACGATCCGGTTTCGGCCACAACAGGCGAGACGGGTCCTTCGGCAGCGACGGGTCCTTCGACCGCGGGCTGCAGTTCCAGGGGCGCGGCGCCAGCGGTTCCGGCCGCAGCGGCGGTGATCAGGCATCCGGCCGCAGCGGCGAGAATGCGTTGGCGGGCAGCGGCTTTCATGGACGCTCCTCATTTTCGTGATGTCGATGCCACCCTACGCATGTCTGAAGCATCAGAGTTTCAAGTCTTCTGCCCCTACTTCTGTGGTCGGCACTACAGACCAGCGCACTGCCTCCACGCCGGCTGGAGCTACGTCGAGTCACCCGGGGAACGTGGTGCGGACATCCGAACTGACCTTGCGATGGAGAAGCCCGTCCGATCCCGTGCTGGAGCCCTCCCCGCGCTGGCGAACTACATCGAGCGCACGAATACCGGTCCCGACCTTGACGTCTTCGGGTATACGGCATCGCTGTGGGCGCAGAACCCGGGTACAGCGCACGTGTCTATGGCGGTTCACGCGGGCAGTACCTCGCGCTACACGGTGAACTCCGTCGTACTCGCCTTCCGGTCACGCGAGATCGACGAGAACACGCGGGTGATCCGGCGCGCTCCACGGATGCTGCGTCTGCTCGCGGAGCATTGGGAGATCGATGCCGGACAGGTCTACGACAGGCATCAGCACCGCGCCGTGGCCGAACGGTTCGACCTGGCCAACAGCGACCCCCGCTGCGGGCGTGCGGTCTTCCTCTCCGCTCGCCGAGCGGCCCTCGCACCCGGAGCGCTGCCCGCGAGCTACGTCCGCACCGCACACGATGGACTGGTCATCGACCTCACCGGGGACGGCACGCAGTACCCGGCCATCGAGACGATCTTCGAAGCGAACACCCGACTGCGCGCCGCCGGGGCCTTGGAAAAGCTCCCGATCCCGTTCGACCGCGCCACGTTCTGACACCCGCGCCCGCTCTCACCCCGCCGATGCTCGGGACGGGTCCACTCGCCCCGAGCATCGGCCTGACACTCAATTGCTCGGCGGGAACTGCCCCTTCGCCACCACCTTGCCACCCGAGAGGGTGAAGGTCACCACGCTGGGGCCGCCGGTCGGGCAGCACAGGGCGTCATCGGATTTCGCCCACTTGTACTGCACCGAGACGGTATTCGCGGCCTTTCCGATGACCTGGGTGTAGCCGTAGGGCTTGGACGTCGCGGTACCCAGGTAGGTGCCGTTGGTGAAGAACAGGACATGGGTGTACGGGTGAATATTGCCCGCTTCCACCGTCATCCATGTCAGTACGCCATCGCAGCCCGCCGAGATCGGGTCTTCGCTCGCATACGGATTGCCCCATGTGCCGTTCCCGGCCGGGGCGAGACTCTTGATCGCCGAATTGGCGAGCCCGGAATTGGGGTCGAAGCACATTCCGTGGCCGCTGCCGTTGGGTGCCGAACTGGTGGTCACCGGGACGATCGTGGACTGCGGCGTGTCGGTCGCAACACTGGTGGCAGGTGCGGCCTGCGGCGAATTGGCTTCGCCCGCGGCTGGATTGCCGCCCTGGCTGTCCGGGGCCTGGACAGGCGGCGGAACCGGCTGGTTGCCCTGCGCCGCTACGGTCGTCGCCTGGGATGCGGCCACTGTCGTGGTCGCTGTCGCCGCCGAGGTCGACGAGTTGCCGGAGCATCCGCTCGCGGCCGCCACCAGGGTGGTGGCGAACACGGCGAACAGCACAGATCTGGCCTTCATATTTCTCCTCGCATCGACACGTCATCCCCGACTTCCATCCAAATGGAAGGACAAACTGGTCATCGGGCCAGATCGGGGTGGCGTTATCGGAGCGCTTGCGGGCCGGATGCCCCAAAAATTCGGGGCGCGAGGGCAATTCGACTATCCCCTCGATCGCACCATGCCAGATTCCTCACCTGCCGAACGTTGGAGCACACCCACGACACGACACACGGCCGACCTGTATCCAGCGCTCAGCGGCAGTAGCGGATGTTCTCGAGGTGGCTTCAGTCGGCGTTGACGACTGGCTCTGTTGCTGTGCGGCGAATTTCGACCGCTACTCTGCCAGGGGCTTCGAGCATCGGTACGTGGCCGACATCGGGCAGCATGACCACCCGGCGATTGTCTGACGGTGTGACCAGTTCCGCACCGAAGCGCGCGGGTGGGATCACGCGGTCACGGGCGCAGAAGACGATCGTGGTCGGCGCGCTGATCCGGTCGAGAATCTCCAGCGCGGTGTCAGTCGGCCATATCGCGTTGATGTCTCGCGCTGTGCAGAATCCCGCCGATTGCATGGCGATCGCAGCCAGATCGGGGGCGACGAGTCCTGGCCGATGACAGAACGTGCGCATCGTGGCGACCTGGCCGATGGCGGCCAATGCCGGGTTCGCGAAACCCCTCGACAGCGGTGCGAGGAATGCGCCGAGCCGGAACTTCAGTCGGAGCCGGTCGGCGTGACGGCTGCCGCGCGACCACAGCCCCGCCGAGGCGACGGCGGTCACACTGCGTGCCCGGCCACGCCGGGCGAGCTCGAGCGCAATCCACCCTCCCAGGGAATTGCCAGCGATGTGTGCTGTCTCCCAACCAGTCTCGTCCATCAGCGTTTCGAAATGGTCGGCCCCTGCGGCAATGGTCAGCGGTCGATCGCCGACCGGGCCACCCCAGTGGAACGGGAGGGTCGGTGCAAGAATGTCGAACTCGTTCGACAACTCATCGATCACCCCGCTCCAGCAATGCCATGTCTGCGTGAACGCGTGAAGAAGCAAAAGTGGTTCACCTGAACCCCTCCTGCAGAGCTTCGCTGGTGTCGCCGACGAGTTCGCCGCATCATTCATGCGCGCCCCCACCCCTCCCCTTCTCCCCCAACATGATTCAAAGTCGCGACCTACCTCAGCACTCCACCGAGTCAAGCCTTGGGACGAGATTACGAAGAAGCTCGGGGCGATGTCTACTACCAAGCGTAGTTTAAGGTTTCCCGGCCTCGTTGAGTGTGGGGTTCAGGGGTTTCGGAGGCCGGAGTACACGGCGGCTGGGACGACCGCCAGTGCGAGGGCACCACCGGTGAGTGCCAGCGTCGGATAGCTGGTAGCGGCGACCATGAGTCCGGAGCTCATGCCGCCGGTGGTTCCGGCGATGGCGATGGATACGTCTACCGCGCCTTGGGTTTTCGCCCGAGAGGCCAGCGTGACGGTATCGGTGATGATCGCGGTGCCCGCGACGAGTCCGAGGTTCCAACCCAGCCCGAGCAGGGCCAGTGCCAGCGCGAGCAGGGTGACCCGGTCGCCGGGTGCGAGGCCAGCGAGTATGCCTGCGACGAGCAGCGTGATACCGGACGCTGCGGCGACGGGCAGGCAGCCGTAGCGGTCGACGAGCCATCCGGTCAACGGAGAGGGCAGATACATGGCGCCGACGTGGACGGCGATCACCGCCCCAGCGGCGGCCGTGTCGTGGCCGTGCGCGAGCATGTGGACCGGCGTCATCGTCATGATCGCCACCATCACCAGTTGCGTGAGCGCCATCAGGAATCCACCGGCGGCAATCGCCTTGCCGGAACCGTCAGCAGACGAGTTCTCCGTGGTACTCGGCGCTGCAACGGAGTCCGTCGCGCCGATCTGTCGCGCCAACAGCAGTGGGTCCGGGCGCAGCCATACCGCCAGCACCAGCGCGGCCACGCCGTAGGCCAGCGCGGCGAGCAGGAACGGCCCTGCCAAATAGGGAATTCCCACGGCGCGAGCCAGTGTGCCTGTCGGGGCGGCCAGATTGGGACCGACGACACCACCGAGAGTGGTGGCCACCAGTACTGTCGATACGGCACGGCCGCGGTGCGAGGCTGTGGCCAGATCGGCTCCGGCATAACGCGCTTGCAGGTTCGTGGCGGTGCCCGCGCCGTAGACGACCAACGCGACGAACAGCATCACCGGGCTATCCGCGACGGCGGCACCAACAACACCGAGGCTGCCGATCGCGCCGGTGAAGTAGCCCGCGGCCAGGCCGGCGCGGCGGCCGCGGGACTGGGACAGCCGCCCCACGGCGACGGCGGCGAGCGCGGAGCCCGCGGTGAACAGAGCGCTGGGTAGGCCGGCCAGGCTGGTGGAACCGAGCATGTCCTCGGCCAGCAGTGCGCCGACGGTGATACCGGCGGCCAGTCCGGCGCCACTGAGGATCTGCGCGGATACCAGCACAGTCAGAACACGACGTTGGGCGCGGACAGCTTCGGGAAGGTAAGGGCTGGAGATGGTGGCGGCGCTGTGTGACACAAATCTTTCCTGTAGTCGATGGCCCGGGCGCGCTCTGGTGGAGTGACCGGGCGAGGGATCAGGAGCGAATGCTCCAGCGAGCCAACCAGTCTCACTCCTGCTGTTCCTTGTCCCAGTGGTATGCCACCGCCAGCTCTCGCAGGTTCACCTGCAAGACGGGTGGCGCCGTCTCTAACGGGAGACCTTCGTAGTCGAGGTGGGGGGTGACCATCAAGGCGGCCGGTCTGCCCCAGCCGGGGCCGCGAGGGTTGTTTCGAGACCTGTGCGGAATCCGACGCTGGTCGGGACCTGCCTGCCCGGCAGAGTGAACAACACTGTTAGTGCGCGTAAATCGCCGGGCGGTGCTGGTGCCAAGGGAATCGCCGTTCGAGGTCGGCGGCCAGGGTCAGCAGGGTGGCTTCGTCGCCGTAGGGAGCGACGAATTGCACGCCGATCGGCCAGCCCTCGGCCGAGCGGGCCAGGGGCAGAGAGATCGCTGGATTGCCGGTGGCGTTGAACAGGGCCGTGAAGGGCGCGAAGTCGAAGATCTTGCGGTACCACTCGTGCGCGGTCAAGTTCGCGTCGTCGGCGTCGAGGTGACCGAGAGGGAGATTCGGGCTGGCGGTAGTCGGGGTGAGGTAGAGGTCGTAATCGGTGAGCAGTCGAGCGACCTCGCGGCGCGCGCAGTTGAAAGTCTCCTCGACGACGTACAAGTCGTCCGCGGTCCTGGTGGCGCCGTAGGCGACGCAGGCGCGGGTGGTGGCTTCAAGGTGTTCGGCTCCGGGGTCGACGCCCAGCGCCTTGGCCGCGGTGGTGACGGTATGGGCGAGGAAACTGCACCAGGCATCGAGATTGGCGTGATTGAACGCCTCGGTGTCGATGCGCGGAGTTGCTTCCTCGACGCGATGGCCCATCGAAGCCAACTGGTCGGCCACGCGGCGGACCGCGTCGGCGCAGGCGGGATCAGCCTGGGAGAGCTCGCCTGCGACCGCGATGCGCAGTGCGCGCGGCGGGCGCGAGATCAGTGCGCGGTAGCTCGCCGACTCGGCGGGAAACAGATACTTGTCGCCGGGTTCGCTGCCGTGCACGGCGTCGAGCACCGCCGCACAGTCGCGGACAGTGCGCGTGACTGCGAACTCCGCGCCCATGCCGAGCAGAGGATCGGCGTAGTCGGGACCGGCGGAGACGCGGCCGCGGCTCGGTTTGAGCCCGACCAGCCCACACGCCGCGGCCGGAATGCGGATGGAGCCACCGCCGTCGTTGGCATGGGCCAGCGGCAGCGCTCCGGCCGCGACCAACGCCGCGGCGCCACCGCTGGATCCGCCCGCTGTGCGGGTCGGATCCCACGGGTTGCGCGTGGGTGCGCCGTAGGCGAGAGCTTCGGTGGTGGCGTTGAAACCGAGCTCGGGAGAGGTGGTCACCGCCATCATCGCCAGACCGGCTCGACGGAAGCGGGCCATCAACGCCGTATCGTCGGCGTACATCACGCCGGGGCCGAACAACCGGCTACCGTTGCGCTGTGGCACGCCGGCCGCGTGAATGATCAAGTCCTTGAAAGCGGAGGGCACCCCCGCGAACGGGCCGGACGCGTCGTAGGCCAGGGGCCGCTCGAACACCTCGCCGACGACCGCGCCGAGCTCGGGATCGACCTGCGTGATCGCGGCCGCGGCCGCAGCTTGCACCTCGGCTGCGCTGACCTCGCCTTCGTTGATCAGCTGGGCCAGCTCTGTGGCGTCCCGCCTGGCGTAATCGGCGATATCCATCGAAACTCTCCTGGTTCGTTGTGATTGTTGTGGGAGAAGCTAGGACGGGGCGGGCAGCGCGGCATCCGTTGATCGACGGACGCGGCGAAACGGTGACTGTGCATCCGTGGTAGGCGTCGGCGGATCGGGTTGTCCTGGCCGACGCCATACTGTGGACGTGGTTGGTACACCCGGTCGAGATCTGCAACCCGCTGCCGCGGTCCGAGTGCGAGCCGCTATCACGGCGGCCACACCGGACCGATCGGGCCTGGGACGTGTGCTGTTCGAGCTGTCGCGAGTCGTCGCCTATCAGCACGCCGCACTGTCGCGGTGGGACCCGGTCGCCCGGGTCCACATCACGGCGGCCAGCGTCGGATACCCCCAAGCGGCGCTCGAGGTCACCAACAATTGCCTGCCCACGCATCCCTTGTTCGCCCGGCTCCGGAACGACCAGATACCGATGCGACTATGCGAGGTACCGGCGGAGGTACGTCACGGTCCGATCTTCGACGGGGTAATCGTCCCGCTCGGCTATCAGGAAGGCCTGACCCAGCCGTTGTTCGCCGCCGACGGCCGCTACGTCGGCATGCTCAATATGAGCACCACCACGCACACACCCTTTCCCACGACGTCGGTGACAGCACTCGCACTGCTGGCAGACGTGGTCGGTGCGGCCATAGATCCTTGCCGCGGCATCGCAGTGCCGGCCGATCAGGAGGAATCGGTAGTCATCGTCACCGCGAGCGGAACCGTACATCCGGTGACAGGGCCCGCCACAACGCACCCGTTCGTACCCGGCAGCGCCGGCATCGAACTCGCTTGGGCGGTCGCCGCGTCCGGTCGACCCAGCGACCATCTGCTGCTCGACAGCGACGTCGTATACCGGACGCGGATGCAGGCGGCGCGATCCGGCGGGACCCTGGTCGCATATCGCCGCGTCGATCCACCTCGCGGCCTCACGCCCCGTGAGCTCGTCGTGCTCGCGCTACTTCCACAAGGTGGATCCAACGCCAACCTCGCCACCGAGCTGCGGGTCGAACCCTCCACCGTCGCCACTCACATCGAACGCATCCTGCGAAAACTCCACGTGCCCAACCGCACCGCCGCCGCGGCCACCGCAGCCCGCTGGGGACTGACCGTGAACTACCACAACTCCGGTCCCGCCTGCGCGGGAATGCAAAAAGACAACGACTCTGTCGCACATTCTTTTCTGCGTGATCAAGCCTGAATCCACCGATGGGGATTTCGTGCTGGTTCGTGCGCGTTGAACGCGTGGACCAGCACGAACGGCCATCGGCCGGTGGTGCGCAACGGCTACCACGCCGAGCGTGAGGTGCTGACCGCGGCGGGCGCGGTGCCGGTGCAGGCGCCACGCGTGAACGATAAGCGTGTGGATGCGGAAACCGCTGAACGCCAACGGTTTTCCTCGGCGATCCTGCCAGGCTTGGTGCCGCCGGTCACCGCAACGGCCGCGACGTCCGATTGACCTCGGAGCCGGTGGAGGTCGTACACAAGGAGATGGCCGCGGCCGCCGACGGCAAGGACCTCTGGCTGATGGGCGGCGGCGAGCTGGTCGGGCAATTCGCCGATCAGGGATTGCTGGACGAAATCATCGTATCCATCGCCCCTGTCACGCTGGGCGCGGGCGCACCCCTGCTCCCCCGCCGTCTCGAGCTGAAGACCGAGGAAGTCGCCCACAACGGCGAATTCGCCTGCGTGCGTTACTCGGTCGTGCGCTGACAGTGCTCGGAAGACAATGCCAACTTCGAGGATCGCCTACGCGTGCCTCGCCCCCAACGAAACGGCTCCGCGCCCAGTTCTCACCGGCTCGGTGGCTGCCGAGCGGTATTCCAAGGTGGTTGCCGAGTGAGGTTGGGTCCGCACCCGAGGTTCACCGGTGGGTACCAGACACCTGTCGTGGCCCAGACCTCGGTGTCGGCGGGGCGCCGGATGGTTACCGAATCCGGGGTGTGGGTCAGCTCGGCCGGGACCGTGAAAGGTTAGAACGACTTTCGTTTCGTGAGGGAAGTCGTAGTGCGTGCCTTCCGGATCTTCCGGTGAATCGATCGCGACCAGGCGAAGGCCCCCTCTCGACACTCAGTCCATTTGCCCGTTTCGGGCCGTATGATCAAGAATGGAATCGAGCACCACGCGCTACTCCCGATTATCGCGTTGGAAATTCTTCACCGAAATCGGTTTTGTACCTGGCTACACGCTCCTTCACCGGCACCCCGAACCTGCGCTCACCCTGCTGCGTTCACTCGCGCAGAACACGGAGGATCCGCGCCATGGCCCGCTACCGGCCTCTGATCGCCCGCTATCCCGAAGCGTTCGGTCATCATGCCGCGACGCTGTTGCCCGACCTCGGAGGTGCCCGATGACGGCCGGCGCTGAACCGACCTTGCGGATCCCGACCATGGCCCAACTGCTCTCGGTGCTGGCCGAGGCCGCCGAACTCGAACATGGGGTGATGTGCGGCTACCTGTACGCGGCGTTCGGGCTACGCACAGATCCGGCAGGGGGCCTGCCACATCGGCAAGCCGAAGCGGTACGGCGCTGGCGCGATGTGCTGATCAGCATCGCTATCGAGGAGATGGTTCACCTCGCGCTGGTGTCCAACCTGATGGTCGCACTCGGAGCCCACCCCCACTTCGGTCGGCAGAACTTCCCCGTTCCACCCGGCTGTCACCCTGCCGATATTCGGCTGGCCCTGGCGGGATTCGACCTCGAGACGCTCGACCACCTGATCTTCCTGGAACGGCCCTTCGGCAGCACCGTCACCGACCCGCCGGCATTCGGCGGGGGTCCCGACTATCTCCGCGGCACGGCCGCCGGCCGGTTCTTCCCGGCCGGCCAGGACTATCCGACCATCGGCGACCTCTACCAGGCCATTGCACGATCACTGGCCGACCTGGCGTCTTCCCAGGGCGAGAACGTCCTGTTCTGTGGGGGATCCGCGGCCCAGGTCGGCCCCGATGTCGTCGCCTTGCCCGGCCTCATCTCGATCACGAACCTCGCCGAGGCGACCGTGGCCATCGACACCATCATCACCCAAGGCGAAGGCGGACCGGCCTACGGCGATCACAACCACTTCGCGCGGCTACAAGCCCTGCGGACCGAATACCAGCAGATCCTCGCCGAGGACCCGGCATTCACTCCGTCATGGCCGGTTGCCACCAATCCGGTGATGCGCCGCCCGCCCGAACCCGCGGGCAAGATCTATATCGACGCGCCCGACGCCGCCGCCGTCAACGACGCCGGCAACGCCGTCTACACCCTGATGCTGTGCTGCCTCAACCAGGCTTACGGCCGACCCGCCGACAGCGACCCCACCGACAAATTGGCGCTGATCGATACTGCGATCAGCATGATGGGCATCATCAGCACACTCGGAACGGCTCTGGCGCGGCTGCCCGCCTCCACGACACACCCAGGAATCAACGCCGGACTCACCTTCGAGGCGCCGCGCGCGCTGCGCCCGCTACTCAACGGTCCCTCCGAATGGCGCATCCTGACGTTGGCGCTACACCAGCTCGCCGACAGAATCTCCCAACTACCAGCCGTCACCGACCCGGCCGCGATCGCAGCGCGTCTCTGTGCACATGCCAACCCCTTTGCTCGACGTGCCGGCTGAGAACCACGAGTCTTCGGCCGGCCGCAGCCGCTGAATAGGGCGTTCGAATTCGTTTGGCCTCCAAGGCTGTTGGGCGTATGACGTTGCCGATGTGGGGACGGGACGGGCGGCGCAGGCCCGCGCTGTTCGAGCCGAGGTGCTGCCAGTAGCCCTTGTCCTGGAACATGGTGGTGGGCTGGCGATTGTCCCGGTTGGCCCATTCCTTATCAAACCGAACTGGACCATGAGCGCCCAGATTTCCGCAAATCGTATGTGCGACAGACTGATTCACTCGATAGCAAGAATTGCGGCTGGCGGCGACTCGCCTCATGGCAAGCACATCCGGCCCAGGAGCGGCGCAGCGCGAGCGGTTCGTGACGCATAGCATTCGGGGCATGCGTGGTGGCGGCTGGTTTCGTGTCGTGGTGTGCTTGGCCGTGCTCGGGAGTACCAGCGGGTGTATCGGGGCGGTGGATCGGGGGGAATTCGAGAACGAGGTTCGGGCGCGTGGGGGTGGATTGGTGAGTGCGTTGGCGCAGGGGGCGGTCGCCGCGTTGGGGCAGCGGATCGGGGCGAGCGATCCGGAGGTGAATGTCATGCTGTTGACGGCGCCGAACTCGACTCAGTTCCGGATGGTGGTGAACGACCAGCCTGCCCAGGTGACGAAGTTCTTCGACGGGGGCGATTTCACCGCGCGCGAACCGACTGTTCGGTTGCGGGTCCGGCCGCCCGGACAGTCTCGTGTGATGGATGACTACTCGTTCACGCTCGGCGATCTGAGTGACCCTCGGCCGGTGCGGGTTTCCTCCTTCGACGACCTGGACAGCCAGAACTTCAGGGTCAGCGAGGTGCCGGGGCTCTCGCGGATCGAAGACATCGTGGACACGGCACGGGCGCGCAGTGCGATCCCCGACGGGCAGGTCACCGCTGTTCTGGTGAGCCGCTTCGGGCGGGACATCCGCATGGTGGCCAATGTCGTGTCCGCGCGCTCGGAGGTGGTCGTCGAGTTCGACCGCGCCGGCGTGTTCCTGCGAGCCCAGCAGGTGTAGGCGATGGCCCGTGTGATGGCAGCCCTGTCGACCGGCCTCGTCATCGGCGCTTTCAGCATCGTCGTGCCCGTCGCCATCTGGCCCGGCGAAGCGAAACTCACCGCTGCCCTGTTCTGTTCGGCCCCGGCCACCGAACCCATGGTCGTCTCCGACACCTTCCACGACTCCGACGGCACGTCCACCAACTACACCCTGTACTGCGTCGGCGACCACGGCATTCTCACCGACGAAGGCTTCGTCCTCCCCATGGCGGTGATGCTCACCGCCCACGTCCTGATCGTCACGGCCGTGGTACTGCTCGCCGCCGCGTTCCGCAGGAAGGCGGAGCCCGTGGACGACCAGCCCGCCGGCCCGGAAGACGCCATCGAACTCTGACCCTTGTCCTGGCGCGGCATCAGGAGAACCTGCGGGCCTTGGTGGCCAGAGCGGCCCGGCCCCGAGGGGTGATGCGGTAGCGACCTCGAGGGCGGCTGGGGGTGATCAGTCCTCGGGATTCGAGGTGGGACAGGGCGGTTCGGGTGCGGTGGCCCGTGAGGGTGGCCGACTGCTGGATCTGCGGGGCGGTGAGGGTGCGGTCCGGGTAAAGGGCGTTGAGGACCGCGATCTCGGCGGGGGTCATGTGGTCACCTCGGGTCGTGGGTGCGGTGGCGGCCGGTGGGATGGCCGGGCGGGCACGGGATGTCGAGGTGGCCGCCGCCGGTCAGGGACAAGCGGAGAGTGTCGGTGCGGGACTCACGCCACAGGCGGTAGGAGTCCACGGCGGTGCGGGCGGTGATCACGGCGCAGAGGGCGATGATCGCGAGCAGGGCCCATGCGTCCCAGGGCATTTCGGCCTCCTTTTCGATGACATTTCGAAATTCGGTGTGGCGCGCCGAATCCCAGTAGACATCAGGCAGGGGCGATTGGCACCATCGAAGAGCGCAATTCCACCGAGATTGTTGGACATCCAGATTGGCCTATTCCAGTACGGCGCTCCCCAGATAGCGAGGCTAACAAAATGGCTGGATCGACACTTCCACGCAGGGCACTTGGGCGCACTCTGCGCAGCTTCCGGTTGCGTGCCAGTAAAGGACAATTCGTCGCGGGTCGGCACGTCGACATGTCGCCGCAGAGCATCAGCCGAATGGAAGATGGTCAGCGGGTCAAAATATCTACGTCTCAAATACGTGACTTACTCGAGTTCTATGGCATCGCGAATCCGAGCCAAGAACGCGATGACCTGCTCGCACTGTGGGACGAGGTGAAGCAGCAGGATCTGGTGTCGAGGGCGCTGGGAACGTCCAAGGGGTGGTGGCGGTCGTACAGCGACCAATTCACACCGCACTTCGATCACTATCTGAACCTGGAGACGGCCGCCAATCACCTCACGACCCACCAACTCGTCATGGTCCACGGGCTACTGCAGACGTCCGAATACCGGCGCAGCCTGATCAAGGCGACACACCCGGACCTTTCGAATGTCGATGTCGAGCGCCGACTCGAGCTCGCCGCGAAGAGGCAGGAACGCCTCAACGACAAGAACTTTCGATTGGAGGCCATCCTGTCTGAGGCAACACTGAAGCATCAGCCTGGCGGACTCGCCGCCATGGTCGAGCAACTGCTGCACTTGGCCGAGATCGGCGCACGCGAGAACGTGTCCATTCGTGTAGTGCCGTTCGGCGTCGGCGCGCATGCCGGTCTCGCGCTCCAGTCGTTCGGACTGCTCGAATTCCCGCCCTTCGCAAACCATCTCAATGAACCACCGGTGGTCTACGTCGAAGGCTCCGTCGGCGCACTCTACTTGGACCAGGAGCAGGTGATCGTCCGCTTCCAGCAAGCGATCACAGATCTCCGGCGAGTAGCGTTGAGCGAAGACGACACCAGGGAGCTGCTGTCGGCCACCGCGAAGGAGTACGCGAAGTGATCAACAATCTGCGCGACGCCGAATGGTTCAAGTCCTCCAGGTCCGCCGATGCATCGGAGTGCGTCGAGGTCGCCTTCGCCGACCGGTCAAGGATCGTCGGGGTGCGGGATTCCAAGGATCCGGGTGGGCCGGTGCTCGTGTTCTCCGGGGAGCAGTGGGATCGGTTCCTGGGCAGTGGGGTCTGGCGGCGTTAGTCGAGGCGGTGGACTCCGTGCTCGGTTACTGTGCGGGGGATGAGCATCGAGTTTCTGTTGACGACGCTTGTCATTGTGGCGACGCCGGGTACCGGGGTGCTGTTCACGCTGGCCGCGGGGTTGGCGCGGGGAGTGCGGGCCAGTGTGATCGCGGCGTTCGGGTGCACGTTGGGGATCGTGCCGCATATGGTGGCGGCCATCACCGGGCTGGCTGCGCTGCTCAATGCCAGTGCGGTGGCGTTTCAGACGTTGAAGTACCTGGGCGTGGCGTATCTGCTCTACATGGCGTGGAATACGCTGCGGGACAAGGAAGTTCTCGCCATCTCGGAGGAGAGTTCCGAGGCCGCGCCCACCGCCGGGCGGGTGATCGCGTCCGCCGTTCTGCTCAATGTGCTGAACCCGAAGCTGACGATCTTCTTCTTCGCGTTCCTGCCGCAGTTCGTGCCGAACGGTTCGACCGGCGCCACCATGCGCATGCTCGAACTGAGCGGGCTGTTCATGCTCGCGACCTTCGTGGTGTTCGCCGGGTACGGCGCCTTCGCGGCGGGGGTGCGCAGCCGCGTCATTTCCCGTCCGACGGTCATGACGTGGATGCGCCGCGTGTTCGGGGTCTCGTTCATCGCACTCGCGGGACGGCTGGCCGTGCAGAACCAGTAGGCCTGCCCGGCCTCGAGGTGGAGGCAGATATCACCATCTGGAAATTTGCCCGGGTCGCTGAGCATTTGCCATGGTGGAGGTAGCCCCTATCAGGGGCCCGGACGAGGGAGCCGTACCCGGCGTGCGACAAGACGGCCTTCGGAGGTAGTCATGTCTTGGCTGGTGTTGGTGGTGTCCGGGGTTTTCGAAGCCGTGTGGGCTACCGCGCTCGGGAAGTCGGAGGGGTTCACCCGGCTGGGACCCAGCGCAGTGTTCGGAGTGGGGCTCGTCGTGAGCATGGCCGGGCTGGCCTATGCGATGCGCGGACTGCCTGTGGGGACCGCTTACGCGGTGTGGGTGGGGATCGGGGCCGTCTTGACGGTCGTGTACTCGATGGCCACCGGGGAGGCCGCTGTCAGTGCGATCAAGGTTCTGCTGCTCGGTGGGATCGTGGCGTGCGTGATCGGGTTGAAGTTGGTCGGATAGACGGCTATTTGGCGGGGGTCAGTTTCACCGCGTCGACTGGGACGGCGGGGACCGATTGGACCGTCTGGGTTTTGGCGGTGGGGTCGGGGAGTTGGAGTCGCCAGTCGTCGGAAACCCACACGACGGTCTGAGTGGACGCGGTGATGCTGGCGTCGGAGTAAGTGGCGTAGACGGTGAGGTCGGCGCGGTCGGGGGTGTAGGCGGTGAGCTTGTATGCGGCGATGTGGGGGGCCACGGTCTGATTGGCGGGGGCGGTGATCGAGATCTGGGCGCGGGCCAGGACCCAGGAATCCTTGGCGGCGCCGGGAATCAGGGAGATCGCGGCCACCTGCGGCCAGACGCCGTCGGGAGCCAGGGACAGGCGAGTGCTGTGGTTGATGGCGGCCAAGGCCGCGCCCTGGGGGGTGTGGGTGTAGCCGGCGGCGGTGGTGCCGAGTTTGCTGGGGCCGTCGTGGCCGCCGATCGGGAGTTGGACACCCTGGTAGTTTTCCCAGCGCACGTCGGCGGGCGGACGGGACGGATCTGCCGCCGTGGTAGTCGATTTGGTGGCGGGTTCATCGCCTAGACCGCAGGCGGAGACGGTGACGGCGGTCGCCGCGACGAGCAGGGCCGCCACAGTGGCGGTGAAAGTTTGCGCGTGGTGTGCTGAATTGGCGCGCACGATGATTCCTCCCGTAGAACCCGAGAACGGTCGAGAAGCGTTGCGGGGACGCGAGTTCGGCGGCCCGCGCGGTCGGGCTCACTCTATGACGCGAGCGGGCACGGTGGCGGGTCTAGCAGTGTTGATCGGTTCGGTTTAACAATTCGTCACTCCTGTCACGGAACCGGTTGCGGGGACCCACGATCCGGGTAACATCAGGGCCGCAACATGATCATCGCAGGTGGTGGGGTTGATGATGGATCATCGGGACCTGGTTCCGGTGGGCCGCCTGTGTCATCTGCCAGTGGTGCGTAATGCCCTGGCGTTCGGGGGAATCGGGTCGCGAGCCCGCTGCTGTCCGTTCGGGGAAGGGGAACCGGGGAGATGAAGACCAAACGAACGTCGATCCTGCTGTCCATGCTGCCCATCGCGCTGGTCGCGGGCCAAGGGGTCGCCGTCGCGGCGCCGGGGCAACCGGGGCTCGCCGTGCCCGGAGACGGGCAGCCGGGATTGAGCACCCAGCCCGCGCCTCCCAGCGCTGCGGATTGGATTCCGGACCCGCCTCCCCCGCCTGCGAATCGGCCACGCCCCAAGCAGCAGACGACACCGTCTCCGCAGCAGAACACGATCATCCAGCCGCAGGCCACCCAGCCACAGACCGAGACATCGCCCCAGGAAGCCCAGCCCCAGGCTGAGCAACCCGACGCAACCGCGCCCGCAGTAATGCCTGCGAGCCCACATGATCTGCGGCTTGGCACGACCACGGTGCAGATTCCCGACTTCGTGGACGCCAGGACGCGGGACAAGCTGCAGGCGGACCTCGACGGCGTGGAGTGGCAAATCGCCGCCCAGTACGACCGATTGGGCTTCTCCCGAGAAGATTCCGATCGCATGGCCGGTTCGACCATGATCGGCGGAGGACTCGGTGGCTACGGCGGCATGATCGTCGGTGCAGCCGCAGGGTCGATCGGTTGTGCCGTAGGCGGCGCTGTCGGGGCGCTCGCCGGTGGCCTGATCGCATCGATCCCCACCGCAGGGGTTGGCCTTCCCGCTGGTGTCGCGGTCGGTGGCGTGAGTGGATGCCTGATTGGCATCATGCCCGCGGCAGTCGTCGGTGTTGGCGTCGGTGCAGCTGCGGGAGCAGTCATCGGTGGTATCGCCGGGGCCGTGAGTGTCGCCGGAGCGCCACATGCCGTCGCACAGGAAGCACCGCTCGCGGCTTCAGCTCCGATCGACGGAGTGGATCCGGCAGCGGGTTCGCCTGGGGTGCAGCCGGTTTCGGTTTTGATCGGGGTGCCCGCGCCGATCGCGCAAATGCTCGCGCCCGCGTTGCACCACCTCGGGGCGGTGATCGAGCAGGTCGCGCCGATGGCGCAAGGGGCGGCTCCGGTTGTGCAGCAGGTCGCTACGGCGTTCGAGCAGGTTGCGCCCGTGGCGCAGCAGGCGGTGCCCGCGGTGCAGGAGGTCGGGGCCGCGATCGAGCAGCAGGTGGTTCCGGTCGCGCAGGGGGTGGCTCCGGTGATGGAGCAGCCGGTGGTGCAGGCCGCGCCGGTGGTGCAGCAGGTGGTGGCCGATGCGGGGCAGCAGGTCGTCGCGGCGGTGCCGCAGGCCGCGCCCGTGGTGGAGCAGGTGGTGGAAGGCGTGAACGCGCAAGTCGATTCGTTCCGGGCCGCGGTGGCGCAGATGCCCGCGATCACCCCGGAAGCCTTCATCGCCGCCCTGCAGCCCGCCCCGCCGGGCGCGTGACCGCAACGACACGGATGACGCCGTGACCGCAGACAACAACGCCGGCAGCGACTCCACCCCCGGCCCCCTACCCGCCCAGCCAGAACTCCCCGCCGCCCAGCCCGAACCCCGCGCCACCCAGGCCGAACCCCGCGCCGCCGACCCGGCCGCCGCGGCGCACCACCGCGAGCCCGGCCCGGACCAGCCGGACGGCGATTTCCTGCGACTCGAACCCAGCGCGCCCGAACCCCCACCGGCCGAAATCCCACCGGCCGCGGCCACGCAGGCGAGCGGGCACGCAGCCGCGTCTACGCGGCGGGTGCCCAAGCCTGGCGCGTCGCGGCATCGACGCGAAGAAACTCCGGGCGAGGATCTGGAGCCGGTGACCGAACCTGCGGTCCGTGGGGGTTCGGTAGCGGGTGAAGGGGTTCGGCGGCCGGTGATGCCGAAGATCGTGCCGGTCGGGGCCGCGCCGGAGGCGGCGACGCAGCCGGTGGAGGTGGCGGGGTGGGCCTCGTGGCTGACGGAAGGGGCCGCCGCCGAGCCGGTTTCGGCGGGGCGGGATTCCGGGTGGGACGACGAGTGGCGGGCCGTGGAGGATCTGCGGGCCGAGGATCCGATGGCGGCGCTGGTGGACGAGGCGCGGCGGCGGTCGGTGCAGACGCAGCGGCGAATGCGGATCCGGGCTCGCGCCATCGCGATTGCCGGGGTTTCGCTGGCGCTCGTGGTCGTGGCGGGCGTGGCGTGGCTGGTGTCGTCGGCCGGGGATTCGAATGAGCCGCAAGCCGTTCCAGGGAACAGTGCGGGGAGCACGCCCGGGGGGACGGCGGGGACGAGCACGGCGAGCGGGAATCAGCCGGGGCTGGCCGTGTGGTGCCGAGAGACGGATACGCCGCAGCGGGTGAGCGGGGCCGGGGCCGGGAACCTCACCAGCGGGCCCGGGGTGATCATGCGGCTCGAATACGCGTGGTACGTGCTGCGAGACGCGGCGGCGGTGCGGTCGGTGCTCAGCGCCGACGCCCGGGTCGCGCCGGAACAGGCCACGCGCGACGCGATCTCGGCGACGCCGGCCGGGACCCAGCACTGCGTGACCATCACCGAGGCCGATGCCGACCGGTGGAACGTCAGCGTCGACGAGAAGCATCCCGACGGCACCCAGACCTCGTGGCAGCAGGTCATCACCACCGCCACCCGCGACGGGCGCACCACCATCACCTCGATCATCGCCGGAAGCCGGTGAGCCATGGTCGATATCGACGACCGGCTCCGGCCACCGGCCGGCCACGGCGGCGACGGGGAGTCGTACGAGAGTGATCTGATGCGGCCCGGCCCCGCCGGGTCACCCACCGACGCGGTGCCATTGCACGGCGGGCGGGGACGGCTCGTGCGGGCCGCTGTTCCCGCGGCGCTGGTGCTGGGCGGATCCGGCGCGTCGGGCGCCAGCACCACCGCGCTCGGATTGGCCGCCGCGGCCGCGGTGGACAGCGACGGCGACGTGTGGCCGGTCGTGGTGGACGCCACGCTCGGCGGCGGGGACGTGGCCTTGCGGGGCTGCGATACCGCCGCACCGGTGAGCTCACTCCAGAATTGGCTCGGCACCCGCGATCCGGGGACGGCCGCCAGTGTCGGGGCCTGCTCGGGGCAGACCTCCACCGGCGTGCGGGTGCTGACGCGGACGCCGGAACCGTTGCCGCGCAGGGAATCCCTGACCTCGGTGGCCAGATATCTCGAAAACGCCGGGCTGCTGGGTGTTTTCGACGCGGGCGCGCCGGTCACCAGCCGGTTGGCCGCTCCCCTGCTGTCGGATCCCCGCGTCGGGCTGGTGATCACCGTGGCCGCGCGGCCCGACGCCATCAACCGCCTGCAACCCGCGCTGGCCTGGCTGGATGAGAACTTCAGCGAGTTCGTCGTCGGCGACGCCGTCATCGTGCTCACCGAACAGGTGCCCGGCTCCGCCGCCACCGTCATCGACCATGTGCGCACCCACCTGGGCTCCTGGGTGCGCGCCGTCGTGCAGATCCCCTTCGACCTGCACCTCGCCACCGGCGGCCCCATCTCCTGGCACCGGCTCGCCGCCGAAACCCGCGACGCCTACCTCACCCTGCTGGGAGCGCTGCGATGACCAGCACCCAGCTCCCGGGCGCCGCGACTCCCGGACCGTCCGCCGCGTGGCAGCCACGCGGCGCGGGAGCCTGGCGAACCGGTACCGCCGACGACCGGAGCCCGGCGCAAGCCCCGGACCCCATAAGCGACGCGCCACGAGCGGACCCGGGCCGGGAGAACCCGACGGTCCCGCACGGCGCGAACCCGACAGACCCGCACGGCCCGAACCCGACAGACCCGCACAGCGCGAACCCGACAGACCCGCACCGTCCGAACCCGACAGACCCGCACGCCGCAACTCCCACGGATCCGAAGAGCCCGGACCGAACGGTTCCCGGTAGCGCGGGCCTCACGACTCCGAGCAACGCGGGCACAGCCGATTCGGACGGTGCGGAGCACCTACCGCCCAGCGGCGTCGGCGAGCGATCACGCGGCCGGGACATGCTTTTCGAGGCCATAGACCAGAATCCGCCGACTCCGGCCGTGCCGCCCGTGGCGATGTGGCATCGGGCCGTACCGAACCGCCCGCCGCGTCCACCCCTGCTGTGGCTGGTCGGCGTGCACGGTGGGGCGGGAGTCAGCAGTCTCGCGGCCAGTCTGCGCTGGGCCGGGGATGCCGGGCAGCGGTGGCCCGCGCGGATCGGGGCGGGCGCGGATATGGATTCGCCGCTGGTGGTGCTGGTCGGGCGGAGTCATCTGCGCGGGGTGAACGCGCTGCACCGGGCGCTGCTGGCGCATCAGGCGCGGGCGACGCCCGCCGGGAGCTCGGTCGTCGGCGTGCTGACGGTGGCGGATTCGGCTCGGCCGCTACCGGTTCCGGTCGCGCAACGGCGCGAGGAGATGGAAGGACTGGCCATCGAGCTGGGCGCCCGCACCTGGCGGCTCGGGTGGCTCGAACAATGGCGGGCGCTGGAACCCTACGAGATGGCGGCCTGGGATCCCGCCGCCGGAGTCTCGCCGATGGAAGAAGGCGATCCCACCCGCACTCCCCCGCAACCGGTTCGGCTCCTGGCCGAGCAGATCCTCACCGCGGCACGCATAGCCGGGACCCGGATCACCGAACGCGCGCAACACGGCGCGGACCCAGTCGGCCCATAACCTGAACGAGGTGCGTCGTGCATCGACAACTGCTGTCCACCCGATGGTTCCGAAGCGCGGCGCTGCTCACCGCCGCCGTCTGCGTGGTGGGGACCGCGGCCGCCGGGCCCGGCGTGTTCGACCTCGCCGTGGCCCACGGCGGCCCGCCCGACACCACGGTGCCCATCGACAAATGCCCGGCCCTGTACGCGCTCGGCATCCAGGGCACCGGCGAATCCTCCCCCGACGCCGCCGTCACCACCGACACCGGGATGCTGTCGGAAGTGTTCCGGCCCATGATGGCCGACGCCGGGGACGAGCTCGTCGACCGCGCCTACGTACCCTACGAGGCCTCCTTCGGCGGCGTCGTCGCCGTCTCCAAGACCACCTACAGCCAGTCGGTGACCGGCGGGCTGGAACGCCTGCGGTCCATGGCGAAACAGATCACCGACCGGTGCCCGAACACGCGGCTCGCCATCGCCGGATACTCGCAGGGCGCGCACGTGGCCTCGGTGTTCGCGCAGGAAGTCGGGGCCGGCAAGGGAACCGTGCCCGCGGAGAAGGTCGCGGCCGTCGCCTTGTTCGGCGACCCGAACCGCAATGCCAACGCGCCGCTGTTCCCCGGCAAACCGGATCAGAAGCTGCCCACCGCCGCACCCGGAACCGACGGGAAAACGGTTGCCGGGCTGGGTGATCCGCCCGCCACCAAGACCGCCTCCGGCGCGGGCATCGCACCCGATAGCGGCACGCTGGAGAACTTCGGCTCGCTGGTCGGGCGGGTCGCCGAATTCTGCACCGAAGGCGACCTGGCCTGCGACACCCCCGTCGGCGCGCCGCTGGTGCGGACCGTCGCCAATATCGCCGGGCAGGTGGAGCTTTCGGCCGGGGACCCGATCGGATCACTGAAGTCGATCGCGGAGGCGCTGGCGTTCACCTCCATCAAGACCGCCACTTCCGTGGTGAACAAGGACGTGTCGGGGACCTCGCTCACCGATATGTCGTATCAGCCGCAGAAATCCATCTCGCAGCGCATCGCCGACGCGTCCAACCCCAATACCCAGGTCGATATCCCGGGCGCGTTCCAAGCGCTGCTCAAGGTCGGCACCATCGCCATCAACTCCATCGTGGCCGTGGTGAAAGACATTCTCACGCCGGGCAATATCGCCGAGATCGCCACCGCCGGGCTCGCCAATCCGATCGCCGGACTGGCCGTGTTCGGGGCCAAACTGGTCGGGGCCGCCGCCAACCTGGTGCCGCCCACCACCATCAGCAGGCTCACCACGCAGGCGTTCTCCGCGGTCACCCAGAACGTCACCGACAACAAGGATCTGCTCGACATCACCACGTGGGTGCGGTACTGGGACACCGCGCAGAAGCACGACTACACCCACGCCCAGGGCGCGGGATTCGGGGCCAGCCCGACCGACTGGGTGGGACGGTGGTTCGCGGCCGTCGCGCATGATCTGTCGGGGGCCGCGACGCCCGGGGCCACGCCGCGCGGCGGTAGCGACAAGCCCAGCGTGGGAATGGATTTCGCGGGCACCACCACCGCGACCACCACGGTCGCCCCGGGTGGGCAGTTCCCGCTCGGCGGGGCCACGACCACGCCCTCGAACGGTGCGGCCACCACCTTGCCGAGCGGCGTGCTCACCACGACGCCGAGCAGCGGGGCTCCGCTGATCCCCGATCTCATCCCGCAGGCGACGCCATGAGCACCACCGAATCAGGGTCGCGGACAACGGGTCCGGGCGCGGAACCGCCCACCCCCGCGACCGAGGGCGCGTACACCGGCAGCTGGGCGGACTGGATCACCGGCGCGAGCGGGCCGCCGCCGCGCGACGAGTATGCGGGGTCGACACGCGGCCACGACGTCTACAACGCGTACGACGACGACCCCGACGACGGATACGACGAGTTCTACGACGACGAGACCGGGGACTACGAGGCCGCGGAGTACGAGGCACGGCACCGGGCCGAACACAGCACGACCGACAACCGATCGGCCCATGGACGATCCGATGCCTGGACCGCGGACGACGCCGCCCCTGCCGGGACCGGCGACGGGCCCTCGCATGCGAGGGCCTCGGAGCCACAGACCTGGGAAAACGAACCTGCCTCGCGGTACCGGGCGGCGCACCCGGCCACATCGGTTCACCAGCCGACCTCGCACCCGACCACGTCGGCACACGAGCCGACCTCGCACCCGGCGGCGTCGGCACACCAGCCGTCCTCACACCCGACACCGTCGTCCCGCGAGGCCGCCGCGCACCGCACCCGGACCGCACACGATTCCCCCCGCGCCCAAGCGGTGTACGACTCCTTGCGGGATCGGGCGTCCAGCGACTTCACCCCGCCCCGCCAGCGCGGATCCTCGGAATGGGGGTTCCCGGACGAACGCCGGCCGCTGAAGCGAGCGCCCCACCCGACCCGATCGGGTCCACGGTTCCGGTTCCCCGCCACCGGCGAACGCGGGTGGGCGGTCCCGGCGCTGGGCGCACTCGCCGCGATCGTGGTGACGGCGGCGATCGTCGTGCAGATCGCCAAGGTCGGCCAAGGCGACGACCAGCGCGCGAAAGCCGCGGCCACCACGCCCGCGGCGGCCCCGGTCGCCAGCGCTCCCGCCACGACCGCCGCCACCGATCAACCCGCGTCCGGGCTGCCCGCCAACCTGTGCCCCAACGAAGCCAAGGGCGGCACCGTCCGCGGCAACGGACCGGGCAGTACGCGGTCCGGGCCGGAGGCGATCCTCGCACTCCAGAACCGGTATTACGTCGACCGATCCGGCAAGGCCGTGCGCGAGATGTACGCCCCCGACGCGCCCGCGCCGTCCATCGAGCAGATCCAGGCGGGCATCGACTCCATCCCGGTCGGCACCACCTACTGCGTGCAGATCATGCCGGGGCCGTTCGACGGACAGCACATCATGGTCGTGACCGAGCAGCATCCCGACGCCACCAAACGCACCTGGGCCCCGCAGCTGGTCATGACCACCCAGTTCGGCGGGGCGACCCTCATCTCGGCGCTGGTCCCGATGAGCGAGGACACCCCGAAATAGCCGGTACGGCCCGGTACGGAAGCCGAGGTGGCACGCGGGGGTACTCAGGGTTTGCCAGGGCGTTTTGGAATTGGCGCGCGGGTGGGCTAATGTTCTCTCTCGCAGCCGGACGGGCGGAGACGCCGGAACGGAAGCGATGCGGATGTAGCGCAGCTGGTAGCGCATCACCTTGCCAAGGTGAGGGTCGCGAGTTCGAATCTCGTCATCCGCTCAACACGACAACGAAAGTTGTTCTTGCGCACTAGATCTGGCGCACATTCCCGGGCATGTCGGCGCGAATTCGCGGTACCTTTGCAGGGTGACCATGTTGCTCAGCGCCTTCCACGACACTGTGCTCTCCCAGTATGATCTCGTGTCTGCCCCACTCGCCCAGCTCGGAAACCCGACCCCGGAGACTCCCCCGGTCGCGGACAAACTCATGAAGCTGGTTCGCTACTTCACCTGGTTCGTGCTGCTGTCGGGCGTCATGGCCATCACCTACGCCGGCGGCCGGTTCGCCTGGGAGAAATGGTCGGGCAGCGGGCTCGCCTCGCCGAAGATGGTGGCCGGCGCGATGATCGGCGGCATTGTCGCCACCAGCGCGGGCACCATCATGAACGCCGTCCTCTGACCCTCCCGCGCGTACAGCGCCGACTGTCGGTGGCCCCGGCTACGCTCGTCGAACAGACTGGCGAACACGGGTAGGGGCCGCCTTGACGACGAGCGACACACGCACCGCGCGCACCGTGCTGCGCGACGACCCGGCAGACGGGGTCGACTTCGGGCTGGAGCACGTCCACGAAGTCCTGGCGGGTCTCGCCGCCGAGGTGGCGGCCGACCGGCCCCGCGATGCCGAACTCATCACCTGCCGACTCGGACTCGATGGCGAGAACCCCGAAACGCTGACACTGCTCGGTGCGCGCTTCGGGGTCTCCCGTGACCGGGCCCGCCAGCTCTACACCCGTGCGGTCGGCACCATGCTGCGCCAGACCCTCGCCACCGGCCAGCCCGACCTGTCGGTATTCGCCCAGCGGTACCCCGTCGGCCACGGCGACGAACGCCTCGTGCGCGCTCTGCTCGCCGAAACCTATGCCACCGACGGCGATATCGCCGCCCAGGACTGGGCCTACCTGAAACTCCGGCTCGCCGGACACGACCTCCAGGACGCGAAACGCCTGGCGGGCTTCGTCTTCCAGCGCATCGCGGGCTGGCAGCAGAAGGGGCGCTGGCATCTACTGCCGGTGCCGGGGCAGGACGTGACCGGTGGAGCGCGGCGTGCGCCGGGCACCGCGGGCTCCGCAGCCGACCACCATGCGGCCGGCGCCGCAGGCGATCCGGCGACCACGGCAGCCACCGGTCGCGCGACCGATGCCGCAGGCGATCCAGCACCGGCACGACGAGCAACTCTCGCCGCCGGGGCCGCCGAGGATGTGACAGCCGATGCGGGAGACGATGTTTGGGCTCCGTGGCTGCGCCGCGTCGAATGGCCCGGCGGCGGGAGTCCGGAACCGCTGCCCAGCCTCCCGGCGGGCCGCCTCGACTACGACGACGACAGTCGCGGCCACATGTTCTCCGAAAAGCTCGGCCGCGAAGTGACTTTCGACACCGCGTTGCAGGCCCGCCTGCTCCGGCTGCTCGACACCAGCCCGCGGGTCGAGACCTTCCGCGAACTTCCCGTCGCCGTCACCTACGACCTCGACGGCAGTGAGCGCGTCCACTACCCCACGGCCGCAGCCACCTTCACCGACGGCCGCACCGTCCTCATCGACGTCTCCCCCCTCGCCCACACGGCACTGCACCCCCAGCGCACCCGCGCCGCCGCCTCCCGCGCGGCCGCCTTCACCCGCGGCTGGGGCTGGCTCACCTGGACCGGCAGCCGCCACGGCCTCCCAGAACTGCTGTCCCGCAAGGTGGACACCCACCACGAGTCCACCCTGATGAGTCGCCTCTCCCAAGGCCCCCTCACCTGGCCCGCCCTCGACACCTTCCGCACCGAGAGCGGGCTCACCCTCCTGGACCTCGCCGCCCTGGTCCACCGTCACGACTGGCAGTGGCACCGAGGTCCTTTCCGCCTCACCCGCTGACCCGCCGGGATCAGGGAGTGGGGGCGCCGAACCAGCGGGACAGGGCCGGCTGGAGGTCCTGTTGGTTCGATCCCGCCCAGGCGATGTGGCCGTCGGGGCGCAGGAGGATGGCGGGGGCCGGGAGTTGATCGCTGATGTCGACCACGTGGTCGACCCGGTCGGACCAGCCGGTGATCGAGAGGGTTCCGGTTTGATCGAGGAGAAGACCTCGAGCCTGGTGCATGTGTTCGTACAGGCGGCCGTTCTTCACAGCCACGTCTCGTTGGCGGCGGCCGATCAGGTCGTCGTCCGAGCCCAGGTCGTAGCGGATATTGAGGGCGGTGACCTTTTCGATGAGGTAGCGGTGAACGTCCTCGAACTCCATGAGTTCGGTGAGGATGCGGCGGATGGCTTGCTGGCCGGGGTCGAGGGAGGTCAGTTCGCTGGAGGCGCGGGCGGTGGTGAGGACATCGGCGGCCACGGGGCGGCGTTCGGATTCGTAGGTGTCGAGGAGATCGGCTGGGGCCCAGCCGGTTACGGCGGCGGCCAGTTTCCAGCCGAGGTTGACCGCGTCCTGGACGCCCAGGTTCAAGCCCTGGCCGCCGTTCGGGGGATGGATGTGGGCGGCGTCGCCCGCGAGGAAGACGCGATCCACGCGGTAGCGGTCGGCAAGGCGGGTGGCATCGCCGAAACGGGACAGCCAGCGCGGGGAGTGCGCACCGAAGTCGGTGCCCGCCAAGGCCCGAACCTGACGGGTGAGGTCCTCGAGGGTGGGTGGGGCGTCACTGTCCTCGGCCAGGCCGTCGGCGGGGGCGCCCAGGCGGTAAACGCCGTTGCCGAGCGGGACCGCGCCGAAGCGGCGGTGGGTCTTGTGCACCTCCATGACCGTGGCCATCACCTCGTCCTGCGGGGCGGTCAGTTCGACCTCGCCGAGCAGGGTTTCGAAGCGGGCTGGTTCGCCCGGGAAATCGACGCCCACCAGTTTGCGGATGGTGGAGCGGCCGCCGTCGGCGCCGACCAGGTAGCGCGTGCGCAGCGTGGAACCGTCGGCCAATTCGGCCGTCACGCCCGTCGCGTCCTGGGTCAGCCCGGTCACCAGCACGCCGTAGCGGATCTCCGCGCCGAGCTCGACCGCCCACTCGGCCAGCAGGCGATCGGTGATCGGCTGCGGCAGGCCGAGGACGAACGGGAACGAGCTGTCCAACGTCAACGGCTTCGACGGCACGATCCCGGCGAAGAAGGCGCTCGGGTCGTGCTGTTTGCCCAGCGCCACGAACCGATCCGCGACCCCGCGCTGATCGAGTACCTCCAGACTGCGCGCGTGCATCCCCATCGCCCGCACCACCTTGGTCGGCTCCGGATCGCGCTCCAGCACGACCACCCCGACCCCGTGTAACCGCAGCTCCGCGGCCAGCATCAACCCCGTCGGCCCGGCCCCGACAATGATCACATCGACCATGAACGCCCTCCTGATTTCCGCAGGTCATCGCCTTACGGTCGACGATTCTGCGGCATACCCGGGGCCTTGCCGCAAGCCCCCCACTGCGATATACGTTGAAGGGGGAGGGAAATTCGAACGCGCTCGTCTACTTCAGGACGAGTCCCGCCGCGATGAACGTCACGATCACCATGACCGCGAACCAGGTGATCAGCTGCCAATGCATGATCGCCGACTTCTGGGCCGCGACCGTCAGGCGCAAGGTGGCGTCCACGCGATTGTGGTCGGCGATGCGGCGACGGGTCTGGGCCAGGTCGTCGGCCTGCTGCTGAGCCGCGATCTCGGCGCGCTCCAGGCGATGGGTCAGGCGCAGCAGCTGTTTGGACTTGTCGCGGGTGGCCTTGCGGGCCAGGGCCAGCGCGGTGCGCTGATTCGTGAGTTCCTGACGCTGGCGTGCGATGACCGCGGCCTGCGTGCGGGTGTGGCGCTCCCAGTCGGTCACTGTCGCCCATCCTCCCGTGAGTTCGTCGCGGCAGCCGAACGCTATCTCCGCGGCCACCCAGCCCGTCACGAATTCGTCCAGTTCGCACGAGGTTTGGCGCGCCGACACTACACCGCCCGGACCGGCGGTCAGCAACCCGCCGGTCACCCGGTACTCGCGGCCCGCGGCGGCGAAATCGTCGAGACCCAGCGCGGGCAGCTGCGCGGTCCAGAACCCGGGCGGGCAGATCCAGAGGACTTCACCGCACCCGCCGGTCCGCAGCTCGGCCGTGATCAACCGGGCGCGCGTCAATTCCGGTGGCGCACTGGACACCTCGATGGCACAGGTGCGATCACCCTTGCGCCACAACACATCCACGGTGTGCGCGCCGATCACCGCACCCAGGCGCACGTCCTCGGCTCCGGCCGCGAGCAGCTGCCCGCGCAGCCAGAACTCCAGCCGTCGCACATCCCGGCGGCAGTCCGCGCAGTCGGCTTCCCGGCAGCGCTCCCCCGCCGCATGGCCCTTGCCCACCTTGGCCGGTGAATCCGTCACCGCCGCCGCGGGATTCGCGCGCTGAACCGGGTCGGCGAGAGCCACCGACCGGTCGCGCGGACCATCCACTCGCCTCATGCTCACAAGATCACCCCAGCCACCACACTCACCGCAGGGGCCGCTTCCGCCTCATCGGAAACCACCAGCCCTAGCCGTCACTTCCAGAGTGCCGCAGCGCGGGCACCCACCGGCAGGAAAGCGACCAGATTCGTTATCCAACCGGGAGCCGCGTGTGATCAAGCACGGCGCGGTTCGTAATCGTCGTCCACGATGCCGAGATAGATCTTGACAGGCCGCGCCCACCGGTCTGTCCGCGAGGCCCCCGGTGATGTCCGGGATGCCCGCTCGCGCCCCCGCCGCTACTCTTTCGAAATGCTCCCGCCGCAGTCCCCGAACCCGCAGCTCAGCGCGCTACACCCGACCCTGAGGGCGGCACGCGCCGCCACCTCGGTGGCGTTCGCGCTGCAGGGGTTCTTCCTGGCCGTCATCCTCACCGAACTTCCGCAGCAGAAGGACAAATTCGGGCTCACCGACGGCCTGATCGTCGCATCGGTCGCGATGATCTCGCTGCTGGCCGGCGCGGGCAGCATCACCGCCGAGCGGATCGCGCTGCGCTGGTCGAGCCGGACCGCGCTGCGCATCGGGCTGGCCCTGATCGCGGTGTCGGGTGTGGCCATCGCGGCCGCACCCAACAAGATCGCGCTCTTCGTCGCGCTGGCGGTGTACGGCATCGCGCTGGGCATCGTCGACGCCGGAACGAACATGCAGGCGGTGTTCATCCAGCACGGCTACGGCCGATTCGTCCTGGTGTCGTTCTACGCGGCCTGGAGTGCGGGATCGATCGCGGGCGCCTTGCTGGTGGCGGGGTTCGAGAGGCTGCACGTGCCGCTGTGGGCCACGATCCTGACCGCCGCGGCCGTGGTGGCGGCCGGGTGCGTCGCGGCGGGCCCGCGACTGCTGGGCACCGACGAGGCCGAAACCGGTCCGGCCGAACACGTCCCGACCAGTTCGGTGCCGGTCCGCGTCTTCTGGATCTTCGGCGCGGTGATCGCGCTCGCCTTCGCCATCGACCTGGCGGTCGGCAACTGGTCCGCGCTGTACCTGAAGGACGAACTGCTGTCCTCCTCCGCGACCGCCGCGCTGGCGCTGGCCGCCTACCAGGGCGCCTCGCTGATCGGACGCCTCACCGGCGACCTGTGGGTGCGCCGCTTCGGCCCGCGCACGGTGGTGCGGGTGGCCGCCGCCGTCGGCTCGGTGGGCCTGGTGATCGTGGTCGCCGCGCCGGAACCGGCCGTGGCCATCCTCGGATTCCTGGTCGCCGGAATCGGATTGCCGGTGATCGCGCCGCTGTGCTTCAGCGAGGCCGGGCAGCTCACCAGCGGGCGGGACCTGGACGCGCTCATCGCACGGCTCAACCTGTTCAACTACGCGGGCACGCTGGTCGGCGGCGCGGTGGTGGGCGTGGTCGCCGACGCCGCGAACATGCGGACCGGATTCACGATTCCGCTCGCCTTCGCGATCCTGCTGATCGGGTTCGCGCGGGTCTTCCACCCGCGCGCCACCACGCTCCCCTCGACCAGCGAACCCGCGGCGGAGCCTGCTTGACTGGAATCATGAGCGATGCCGTAGCAATCCGACCGGCGGTCACCGACGATGCCGACGAGCTCGCCGCCGTGGCCGCCGCGACCTTCCCGCTGGCCTGCCCGCCCGGATCCACGCCGGAGGACATGGCGGCGTTCATCGCGCAGGTGCTGTCGGCGGACCGGTTCCGCGAGTACCTCGGCGACACCGAGCGGTCGGTCCTCAAGGCGAACCTGCGCGGGAAGATCGTCGGCTACGCGCTGCTCAACACGATGCCGCCCGCGGACCCGCATGTCGCCGCCGCCGTCACGCAGCGGCCGGTGACCGAGCTCAGCAAGATGTACGTGCTGCCCGGCCAGCACGGCAACGGAGTGTCCGCGGCCCTGATGCGCGCCGCCCTGGAGACGGCGCGCACCGGCGGCGACATCGCGGTGTGGCTGGGCGTGAACCAGGAGAACGTCCGCGCCCAGCGCTTCTACACCAAACACGGCTTCACCGTGGCGGGCACCAAGACCTTCACCGTCGGCAGCCGGCTCCACCACGACTACGTCATGCTGCACAGGTTCTGACCCGCCGCCCGCGAGCGGCGACCGTACCGGCAACCGCCGACTCGGCATCGCCCGCGACCAATTCGACGTGGCGGCCCCGGAACCGCTGCCGCATACGGCGGTCGTGGGTGACCAGGACCACCGCGCCGGAGTAGCCGTCCAGGGCCTGTTCCAGATCCTCGACCAAGCTCGGGGACAGGTGGTTGGTCGGCTCGTCGAGCAGGAGCAGATCCACCGGATCGGTGACCAGCCGGGCCAATTCGACGCGGCGACGCTGACCGTAGGACAGCTCACCCAGCCGCAGGCCCAGGTCGGCCGGGCGGAACAGGCCCAGTGCCAGCAGCGCGTCGGCATGCTCGTCCGGATAGCCGGGACGGCCGGACGCGAACGCCTCCAGCACCGTTCGATCCGCCGGACCCGCCGTGTCCTCCTGCCGCAGATGCCCGACCCGGCCGCGGACCGTGACCGGGCCCGAGTCGGCGGTCAGCTCACCGGCCAGCAGCCGCAGCAGCGTGGTCTTGCCCGCGCCATTGGGCCCGGTCACCAGCAGCCGATCGGCCGCGCCGATCCGCAGCCCATCCAGACGCAGACGGCCCTGCACCACAACCGAACTCACCTCAGCGACCGGCGGCAGCGCCGCGCCCGCCGACAGCACCGACTCCTGCGGCTGCGGCGCGGCCGGCGCACCCGGGAGGGCCAGATCGGCGGTGAAGCGGAGCGGATCCGGGGGTGGGGCGACGGGATTCGTCGTCAGGCGGGACACCCTTTCCTTGGCGTTGCGGATGCGGGATTGCGCGCCGTGGCCGCGGCTGCGGGTCCGGAAGGGGCCCGCGGCGAAGACTGCCAGGGGGAGCTTGTGCGGGATCGCGTCCAGGCGTGCGACATTCGAATCCGCGAGGCGGCGGTTGCGGGACAGTTCGGCCCGCCAGCGGTCGTGCTCCTGTTGCCGGCGGTGGCGTTCGGCGGCCTTGGCGGTGAGGTAGCCGGCGTAGCCGTTGCCGTGACGGGTGACCGCGCCCGCGTCCACCTCGAGCACGATCCTGGTGATGCGCTCGAGGAAGACACGGTCGTGGGTCACCGCGACCACCGTGCCCGAATGCTCCCGCAGGTGACGTTCCAGCCATTCGACCGCGCTGTCGTCGAGATCGTTGGCGGGCTCGTCGAGCAGCAGCAGCTCCGGCGAGGAGGCCAGGGTCGCCGCCAGCGCCAGACGACGCCGCTGACCGCCGGACAGCGTGCCCAGCAGGCGGTTTCGATCCAGGTCCGGCAGGCCGAGGCCGTGCAGGGCCGCGTCGACCCGGGCGTCGACGGTGTAGCCGCCACGCGCCTCGAAGCGGGCCACCAGGTCGGTGTACGCGTCGAGCCGCCGGCCGAGCGGGCCCGGGGCGACGAGAGCGGCTTCGGCCGTGCGCATCCGGGACTCCAGGTCCCGGAAATCGCTGAGCGCCAGGTCGATCGCGTCGGCGACGGTGGCGGTGGGCGGCAGCTCCAAGGTTTGCTCCAGGTAGCCGATGCCGCCCGCCGCGTGCACGACGACGTCACCGTTGTCGGGCAGGTCGCGACCGGCGATGAGCCGCAACAGAGTCGACTTCCCGGCCCCGTTGTCGCCGACGATGCCGACCTTCTCCCCGGGCCGGATGGACAGGCTCACCTCGTCGAGCACCACGCGATCGGCGTAGCGCTTGGTGACGCCGGACAGAGTCAGCTGGGATACCGCGGAGGGTTGGAGGGTAAGCACAGGGGTCTCCTGTTCTGGCTCGCACACGAGCCGGATCGTGGGGGAACCCACGCGAAAATCGGTCGCCGACAGGCGAATACGAGCCGCTGACCAGCGGGTACGCGTGGGGAGGGAGTCGCGGCGGAGCAGGTGCTCAACGCGGCGACGCGATCACAAGAAAAGGAAACCGAAACCCATGAGGACTCGAACGGTAGCGGGGACGCGGCGGGGTCGTCAACCACTTTGATGTGGATCACAGACGGCGAGCGCCGGGCGGGATCACCCGCCCGGCGATCGACCGTGCTGCTCTCGTATTGTGAAGCGCCTTGTCAGGCCAACAGTTTCGCCTTCAGCGCGGCGATATCGCCGTCGGTCAGCTTCAGCCCGTCGCGCACGTAGCCGTCGAAGCTGCCGTAGCTCTTGGTCGCCTGGTCGAAGGCCGAGTCCAGCGCCGAGGCGGTCACGCCGTTGAGCATGTCGCCGGCGTTGGCGCCGCGGTAGTAGTTCGACAGCAGGTAGTCGTAGTAGACCGTGTCCTTGTCCACGCCCAGGAGGGTGAGCAGCACCGCCGAGGTCCAGCCGGTGCGGTCCTTGCCCGCGGTGCAGTGGAACAGCACGCCGCCCGGGTTGTAGGCGATGTCGCGCAGCACGTTCGCGAAACCCTCGTTCGCGCCGGGCGCGGTGATGAAGGCGCGGTACAGGTCGGTGCCCGCGGACAGGGTCGAGGCCATCACCTGCGGCGGGGCCTGGCCGATGATGTCGTCGTGGTGCTCGGTGGCCCCGGCGGGCACCTTGTCCTGACCCATCAACTGCTCGTAGCTCGTCCGCAGGTCGTGGATGGCGACCACGTTGTCGGCGGTGAGCTTCGCCAGATCGGCGTCGGTGGCCTTGCTCAGCTCGCCGGTGCGGAAGACCAGGCCGGTGCGCACGTTGTGGCCGTCGGCGGTGCGGTAGCCGCCCGCGTCGCGGGCATTGAGCACACCGGTCAGGCCGAGGGCCCGGCTGTCGGTGTTGACCAGCACGCTGCTGGTGGCGGCCGGCGGGTCGGCCGCGAAGGCGGGCGCCACCGCACCGAGGCTCGCGGACAGGGCGATGGTGACCGCCGCGGCGGCCTGAACAGCACGTTTACGCAAGGTGGTACTCCCTTCCGGGGCCGAAAACCGTCTTCGGCCCGGTTTTGGCTGACCACCGAAACTTATTACCCGTGCAAACTATGAAGGCCGCCGGGGTGGAGAAACGCCCGGGATCTCCGCTGGAAACCCCGGGCGGAACCGGATCAGGCGTGCACCGGAGCCTCGAAACGCGACAGCGCCAGCAGACGCGAGATCGCGCGCAGGTACTTCTTGCGGTAGCCGCCGTCGAGCATCTCCTGGGTGAAGATCTCGTCCAGCTTCGCGCCCGACACCGTCACCGGGATGCCGGCGTCGTAGAGCCGGTCGGCCAGCACCACGATGCGCAGCGCCACGGCCTGATCGGTGACCGGGTGCACGCCCGAGATGTACACCGCCGACACGCCGTCGATCAGCGCGCCGTAGCGCGACGGGTGCAGGGTGCTCAGGTGCTTCAGCAGCTCGTCGTAGTCGTCGAGCGTGGAATCCGGTGTGGCCACGGCCCGTTCGACCAGCAGCTCCTGCGAGGTCGGCTCCGGGGCGGGCGGCAGATCGCGGTGCCGGTAGTCGGGGCCGTCCACGCGGATCGGCTCGAACAGCGAACCCAGCTTCTTGATCTCGCGCAGGAAGTCCTGCGCCGCGAAACGGCCCTCGCCCAGCTGACCCGGCAGGGTGTTGGAGGTCGCCACCACCGAGACGCCGCGCGCGGTCAGCTCGGTCAGCAGCCGCGAGACCAGCATGGTGTCGCCCGGATCGTCGAGCTCGAACTCGTCGATGCACAGCACGCTGTTGGCCGACAACCGCTCCACCGCGTTGTTGAAGCCCAGCGCGCCAACCAGATTGGTGAGCTCACCGAAGGTGCCGAACGACTTCGGGTTCGGCACGCTGTGGAAGATCGAGGCCAGCAGGTGGGTCTTGCCGACACCGAAGCCGCCGTCCAGATACAGGCCGATGCCCTGCACCGGCTTCTTCTTGCCGAACAGGCTCTTCTTGTCCGCGGCCTTGCGCAGCTTGGTGACCTGATCAGCGAACAGTTCGGCCTTCAGCACCGCCGCGGCCTGCGACGGTTCCTTCGGATCCGGGATGTAGGAACCGAAGCTCACCTCGTCGAAGGTGGGCGGCGGAACCATCTGGGCCACGAGCTGGTCGGCCGGAACCTCCGGGTGGCTGTCGACGAGGCGTTTCTGCACTGCGTCAGCGTAGATCCGGCCCCGCGTGGGGCTTTACGCAGCATATGCCGAATGCGATTCAGCTCACAGAACCCATCCGCGCCCGAACCCGGATCGCCTCCCGCGCCCGACCCGGATCGCATCCGATGTCCAACGCGCCCGCACCCGAGGCTGAAACCGCGTGCCCGACCTGGCAGGCTGTAGCGCATGCGCTGGACTCGGGCCGCTCTGCTGGCGTCGACACTGACGGTATTGGTGACCACCGCCTGCGGGGCCGGGCCGTCCGACCGGCCCGCCGTCGCCGTGGAACATCCGCACCAGGCCGGTACCGCCCCCACCACCGCGCCCGCCGACACCGCCCCGCCCGCACCCGAGGTGCCCAAGGCGGAATTGCCGTGGAAGGACTGCACCACACCGACGTTCAATCTGCTCTCGCTCGGCGCGCCGCCGCAGGGACTGGTGCTCGAATGCGCCGAGTACACCGCGCAGATCGATATCGCGGGCAATGTGTCGGGCATCTTCAAGAACGCGGTGATGCGCGCCCGCTACGACCGGACACCCAAGGACGTGGCGCCACTGGTGCTGACCTCCGGCTCCGACCAGTCCTCCACCTCGACGCTGGCCGGACTGGCGGCCGGGTCCGCGAGCGCGCTGCTGGCCGCGCGACCCGTCATCGCGGTGGACCGGCGCGGCATCGGCAGCTCGGTGCCGGTCAGCTGCATGACCGACCCGCAGCGCCGGGTACTGGCCGACCAGGCCCAATTCACGCGCGGCACAACCGATCCCGTGGACGCCATGGCCACCGCCGGGCGCGAGGCCACCGTGGCCTGCCTGGACTTCCTGGCCCCGGGCCAGGGCCTCTACGACGCGCCGCACGCCGCCGACGACATCGAACAGCTGCGCAAGCAGTTGCAGGTGGACCACATCGCGCTGATGGGCACCGGCACCGGCGCGAACGTGGCGCTGAACTACGCGCGCAAGTACGGATCGCATCTGGGCCGGCTGATCCTCGACTCGCCCCAGGCCGTCGGACTCGACGCCAACGGGCGCGCCGAGCAGAAGGTGAAGGGCCAGGAGGCGGCGCTCACCGCCTACGCGCAGCGGTGCGCGTCCCTGAACTGCTCGCTCGGCGCCGATCCGCGCGCGACGGTCGTCGACCTCGCCACCCGGGCCGCCGCCGGGCAGCTGCCCGATCTGTCCGCCGCCGTATTCGTGACCACGCTGAGCGGATTCCTCGGCGACTCCCGCGCCCAGGGCAACCAGCAGATCACCGAATTCGCCGACGCCCTCACCGCTCTCGGCAAGGGCGACCGCGGCCCGATCACCCCGTTCGTGCTGCGCGCCACCGCCGCGATCGCCACCGACGGCCAATTCGTCAACCGCTGCACCGACAATCACGAGCCCTCCACCCCCGGCAAGGCCAAGGAACTCGAAACCGCCTGGGCCACCCACTATCCGGTGTTCGGCAAGGTCGCGGCCATCGACCTGATGGCCTGCTCGGCCTGGCCCGCCGCCACCCCGATGGCGCTGCCCGACAAGCTCACGCTCCCGGTCCTGGTCCTCGGCGGCAACGCCGACCCGGTCACCGGCCAGGACGGGCGGCCCACCGTCACCGGCGCCCTCGGCACCGCCGGAGCCCGCACCGCGACCGTCGTCTGGCAGGGCTGGGGCCACCCGACCTTCGCCCACTCCGGCTGCGCCCAGCAGTCCCTCGCCGACTACCTGAAGGAGGGCAAACTCCCCGCCGACGGCACCGCCTGCCCCGCCTAGGGCGCATCAAGCCCGGCCAGCACACCCATCGCCATCAGCCCGCCCAACGCGCCCGGCAGCGTTTCGTGTGCCGAGGCGGCAACTGATCGCGCAACGGTCGGGGTAGCTCCCCGGGTACGCCCAGAATCGGTTCGGCTCCCAACCGCCGGCACGGATGCGAGACGGCCGACGGCACCCAGCCTCCCGCAAAATATTCAGGGAGGCGGGGGAGGCGGCGCATGTGTGACGGGGCGTTTCGGTGTACCGTGCCCGAGTGTTCCTTCGCCAGCTCGAGCCCCGCACCGCTCGCACCACATCCGAAGTACTGAACTTCGCCCTGTGGCCGTTCGCGATACTCACGGTGCTGAACCGGGTGTTCATCAAGGCTGTCAACGGGTTCATCACCGACGACTTCCGTCCGGTGTACAACGCCTCGCTGGCGTTCCTCAACCATCACGCCATCTACGGCGAGAACTACGACACCACCGACCCCCACTACCTGTACCCGCCGAGCGGGACACTGCTGATCTCGCCGCTGGCCATCCTGGACCCGGAGAAGTCGCGGTGGGGGTTCATCCTGGTCAACGCGATCGCCATCCTGCTGGCCTGGTACCTGCTGCTCAAGCTGTTCGACTACTCGCTCAAGTCGGTGGCCGCGCCCGCGCTGCTGCTGGCCATGTTCGCCTCCGAGACGGTCACGAACACGCTGGTGTTCACCAACATCAACGGCTGCCTGTTCCTGTCGATGATGGTGTTCATCCACCTGATCCTGAAGCGCAAGGACCTGTGGGCGGGCGTGGCGCTCGGCCTGGCGATCGCGGTCAAGGGGCCATTGCTGGCGCCGCTGCTGCTGATCGCACTGGCCCGCGGGCAGTGGAAGGTGTTCATCACCGCGCTCGGAATCCCCGTGGTGCTCAACCTGATCGCCTGGCCGCTGATCGTGGACTTCGACCAGTTCTGGTCGCACACGCTGCCCTACCTGACCGAGTCGCGCGACTACTTCAACAGCGCGATCGTCGGCAACGGCGCCTACTACGGCGTCGCCGACTGGCTCGTCTGGGTCATCCGGATCGCCATGGCCGCCATCGTGGCGCTGACCCTGTGGCTGCTGTACCGCTACTACCGCGAGGACGAGGTGTTCTTCGTGTGCACCTCGGCGGGCATCATGATCACCGCGATGCTGCTGCTCGGCTCGCTGGGCCAGATGTACTACTCGATGTACCTGTTCCCGCTGCTGATGACCGTGGTGCGCCCCAACTCGGTGATGCGCAACTGGCCCGCCTGGGTCGCGGTGTTCGGATTCATGACCTACGACAAGTGGCTCTCGGACCGCTGGCAGCACCCCGGCCGCGTGGTCGAGTACCTGCGCACCACCTTCGGCTGGGGCCTGCTGCTCATCGTCGCGTTCTGCGTCCTCGGCGACCGCTACCTGGCCGCCAGGCGCGAGGGCCGGCTGCGGGTCGGCAAGTCCCTGGACCCGGCCTGGATGCACCCCGAATGGGCCGCCACCGAACCGGAACCGGTCGTCGCGCCCCGGACCAAGGCGGGCGCGGCGTACTAGCGTGGAGCCATGAGTTCCGACGCCGAACCCACCCCGACCGCCCTGCCGGTCCCGCGCATCCAGCTCACCCCGCAGGAATGGCGCACCAAACTGACCCCCGACGAATACCGCGTCCTGCGCGAAGCGGGCACCGAGCGGGCGTTCACGGGCGAATACACCGACACCGAGACCGAGGGCGTCTACTCCTGCCGGGCCTGCGGGGCCGAATTGTTCCGCAGCGCCGAGAAATTCCATTCGCACTGCGGCTGGCCGTCGTTCTTCGACCCGGCCGAGTCCGACGCGGTGGTGCTGGTGGAGGACAACTCCCTGGGCATGCGCCGCGTCGAGGTGCTGTGCGCCAGTTGCCACAGTCACCTGGGGCACGTGTTCGAGGGCGAGGGTTACCCCACGCCCACGGACAAGCGCTACTGCATCAACTCCCTCTCACTGCGACTGCAGCCCACGGAGCACTCCACCAGCTGAGCTCACCGACTGGCGGCGAGACCGCGCTCGGCCTTGGCCGCTTCCCGCGCCAGGATGCGGGCTCGCTGCTCCTCGAATCGGATGACGTCCTTCTCGAGGTTCTCCATGTACAGGCCCAGTTCCTCACGGGCCTTCTCGCCGCGCGCGGTGAAGTCGTCGCGCTCGAAGATCTTCCAGATCTTCAGCACCGGCCACAGGACCTCGTCGAGGTGCTGCCGCAAGTCGTAGATGCCGTGCTTGACCATGAGTACGCCGTTGCGACGCCAGTTCGGCATGCCGTGGCCCGGCATCGCGAAGTTCATCACCACCGAATTGATGCACTCGATGGCCTGGTCCGGTGCGAGGTCGATCGCGGCACCGGCGACATTGCGGTAGAAGATCATGTGCAGGTTCTCGTCCGCGGCGATGCGGGCGAGCAGGCGGTCGCACACCGGGTCCTCGCACACGCGGCCGGTGCTGCGGTGGCTGACGCGGGTGGCGAGCTCCTGGAAGGTGACATAGGCGACCTGGTCCATCACCCCGCCGAAACCCTCGGGCGCGTGCACGCCGCGGGTCATGTGCACCATGCGGTCGTGCTCGAGCGCCACCGGATCGACCGCGCGGGTGACGATCAGGTAGTCGCGCATGGCGATGCCGTGCCGGTTCTCCTCGGCCGTCCAGCGGCCCACCCAGGTGCCCCACGCGCCGTCCATCGAGAAGTTCTCGGCGATGGTGCGGTGGTAGGACGGCAGATTGTCCTCGGTGAGCAGGTTGGTGATCATCGCGACCTTGGCGACCTCCGAGAGCCTGGATTGCCCGGGCTCCCAATCGGTTCCGCCCATCGCGGCGAAGTTGTAGCCCTCGTCCCACGGAATGTAATCGTGCGGATTCCACTCCTTGGCGATGGCGAGGTGCCGATCGATATTCTGGCCGACGACCGGTTCCAATTCGGTCAGCAGCTCGAGTTGCGTCAATTCTTTCGCCATGCAAAGCCCTCCGATGTCGGTAGAGACAAACTTGCAGACCAATCGATCGCGCTCACAGTAGTCTGTCGGACTCCGAGGCCAATCGCGGTATCGGCGAGTCCGGTCGTCATTCGTTTCCGGACGAGTCCGCCATATCCGATATATCCGAGTTGTGCAGGTATATCGGATCCTTCCTGACCCAGCGCCGCCGCGAATGAGTCCACCCATACAGGCTAACGACCGGCAACCGACAGGTGTGGCTTCTCGAACCCGGCCAGTCGCGGGGAGATTGGGATACGGGGAGCACATGTTCGGGGGCGAAGGACAACCCTCGCCCGCAAACAAGCGCTACCGCGTCGACTCGACACGCGCGGGCCACACCCCTCGGGCGGCGCAGGCGGATCGGGTCGCACAAACGCTATGGGGTAGAGCGATGTCGCGCATGCCCCGAATTCTGCGGGCAGGCAGCGGGTTACCGCACGGCAATGACCGCCGCGGCAACCCGCCGAACACGTCAGGGCAGCGCGTTGATCAGCTGCTCGAGCTCCACACGCGGACCGGTGAAGAACGGAATCTCCTCGCGCACATGCCGGCGCGCCTCGGTGGCGCGCAGATCGCGCATCAGATCCACGATGCGGTGCAGCTCCGGGGCCTCGAAGGCGAGGATCCACTCGTAGTCGCCCAGCGCGAAGGACGCGACCGTGTTGGCACGCACGTCCGGGTAGTCGCGGGCGGCCTTGCCGTGGTCGGCGAGCATCTTGCGACGCTCCTCGTCGGGCAGCAGGTACCAGTCGTAGGAACGCACGAACGGGTACACGCAGATGTAGTTGCCCGCCTCCTCGCCCGCCAGGAACGCGGGGATGTGGGACTTGTTGAACTCGGCCGGGCGGTGCAGGGCGGCCTGGCTCCACACCGGGTTCGAGATCTGCCCCAGCTCGGTGACGCGGCGGAAATCGGAGTACGCGGCCTGCAGATCCTCGATCTTCTCCGCGTGCCACCAGATCATGAAGTCGGCGTCGGCGCGCAAACCCGCGACGTCGTAGATGCCGCGCACCACGACACCGCGCTCCTCGAGCGACTCGAAGAAGGCCGTGGCCTCCTTGATCGCCGCCGCCCGGTTCTCACCGAGCTCGCCGGGCTCCACCTGGAACACCGAGAACATGAGGTAGCGGATGGTGTCGTTGAGGGCCTTGAAGTCGAGTCGCGCCATGGCCCCATCGTGCCACTGCGCCCCCGACCGCCCGGAATCGGGCAGGACGGACAGCGGATTCAACGAGCGGTGGCCGCCCAGGAGGCGATGATGCGACGCAGGCCGTCGTGGAAGACGGCGTCGCTGGTCAGCAATTCGGTGACGGTGTCCAGATGGGTTGCCATGATCGGGAATTCATCGGGATCCAGGGCGGCCAGGCGGCCCCGGGTGGCGAGCTGAGTGGGTTTGCGGTCGCGGAACTCGACCAGGCTCGCGCAGCCCAGCGTGTAGAGGTAGCACTCGCGGTAGGCGAAGAACGACTGCTCCGGGGTCAGGCCGAGCGAGATGTTGTCGGCCAGTTGCGGTTCGGTGAGCCGAGCCAGGATGCGGCGGCCCACCCACGGGCGCGGGCCGCGCAGCAGGACCAGGCCCGGGTAGGCGGTCAGCAGGTCGTACCAGGCCGAGAAACGGCGCGCGGTGGACGCCGACCAGTCACCGGAGCCGGGCGGGACCTCGGGTAGGTCCAGGGCCAGGACGTCCGCCACGAGTTCGACCAGGCCGTTGAAATCGCCGCCGCCGCGGCGCACCACGGTGGTGTGCGAGACCCGCAGATGCGCGGCGATGGTGCGGAAACTCAGCTCGCTCGCGCCGCGGGATGCGATGATCTCCAACCCCGCGCGAGCGATCGCCTCGGGAGTCGCCTCGGCGAGCGACTGGGAGTTCCTGGGCATATATCCATCGTAAGTTACAGTGTAATCAGGGGGTCGATCGGCCCGGGGTTTCCCGCAAGCCGTGCGCGCGGAACGACGCGCCCGACCGGAAGTCCGACCAGATCGAGCGAAAAGAGCGCACGTGCAGTTGACCCATGCCGACGTGACAGCCGCGGCCGAACGGATCGCCGGGCACACCCGGCCCGTCGTCCTCGCCCAGGCGGACGCCGAGACCGTGCCGGTGGCCGGGAACGTGTGGCTGGCGCTCGAGCACATGCAGCACACCGGCAGTTTCAAGGCGCGGGGGGCCGCGAATTTCGTGCTGGCGCACCAGGAGCAGAGGCGGCTGCCGAAGGTCGGGATCACGCTGGCCTCCGGCGGGAACGCGGGCGTGGCGGGGGCATGGGCGGCGCGACTGGCCGATTCCACCGCCACGGTCTTCGTGCCCGACGCCACCCCCGCTGTCAAACTGGCCCGACTCCAGACGGTCGGCGCGCAGGTGCTGTGCGGCAACGGCGGATACGCCGAGGCGGCCGCCGAGTGTGAGCGGTTCGCGGCGGTCAGCGGGGCGCTGCGCTCCCACGCCTATGACGACCCGTACATCGCGGCGGGCGCGGGAACCCTCCTGGAGGAGATCGTCGCCCAGTTCCCGGACCTCGACACCGTGCTGGTCGCGGTCGGCGGGGGCGGGCTGCTCGCCGGAATCACGGTGTCCGCCAACCACCACGGCGTGCGGGTGGTCGCCGTCGAACCCGAGAACTGCCGCGCCTTCAACGCCGCCCTCGCCGCCGGGGCACCCGTCGACGTCGGCATCGACTCCATCGCCGCGGATTCCCTGGGCGCGCGCCGCGTCACCCCCATGGCTCTCTCCGCCGCCGCCGAAGGCGATGTCCAGTCCGTCCTCGTCACCGACAAGCAGATCGCTTCCGCCCGCCAAACTCTGTGGGACACGCGGCGACTCGCCGTCGAACACGGTGCGGCGACCGCCCTCGCGGCCCTGCTCTCGGGCTCCTACGTCCCCTCCCCCGGCGAGCAGGTCGCAGTCATCGTGTGCGGCGCGAACACCGACCCGTCAGACCTCGTCGCGCGGTAATCGCGTCAGGTCAGGTGGGCGGCGATGCGGGCGGCCGCCTTGCTGCCGCTGGCGGCGCAGGCGGGGACGCCGACACCGTCGAGGTACGCGCCCGCCAAGGCCAGGCCAGGGAGATCTGTTGTGGCGGAACGCAGGTCGAGGATGCGGGTGACATGGCCGGGGGCGTACTGCGGGAGGCCGCCGGGCCAGCGTTGAACGAACGCGTGCAGGGGGCGGATGTCGGCGCCGGTGACGGTGGCGAGGTCCTCGACCGCGGCGGTGGTGAGGGCTGCGTCGGACCAGGACTGGGTGGAGTCGTCGCCGAAGCGGCCGAAGGAGGCGCGGACCAGAGCCACGTCGCGGGCGGCCAGGTGGGGCCATTTGCGGCTGGAGAGGGTGAAGGCCTTGGCGCGCAAGGGTTCACCGGTGGCGACGAGGATGCCTGAGTTGTCGGGCAGGGCGGTGTCGGCGGGGAGGGTCAGAGCGACCACGGCCGAGGAGGCGAGTTCGATACCGGCGGCCAGGTCGGCGGCGTCGGGGGCCACCTCGCGCAGCAGGCGCGCGGTGACGGGGGCGGGGGTCGCGAGCACGACCGCGTCCACCCCGCCGATCGGGTCCAGCTGCCAGCCGGTCGCGGTGCGGGTGAGACGGGTTGCGGCGGTGCCGGTTTCGGACTTCACGTCGGCGGCGGCGCGCAGGGCGTCGAGCAGGACGCGGTAGCCGTCGCGGATGCCGCCGAACACCGGGGCCGTACTCGGGGGCGGGAGGGCCTCGGAGACGGCGCGGGTCAGGCTGCTCGCGCCCCGATCCAGGGCCGCGGCCAGGGTCGGCAGCGCGGCGCGCACGCCGATCGAATTCGCCAGGCCCGCATAGACTCCGCCGAGCAGCGGGTCGACGCTGCGGCGCACCACCTGCTCACCGAAACGGTCACCGACCAGGTCACCCACCGAGACGTCCGCGCCCGGCTTCCAGCGCAGCGGTCGCGCGGGCTCCGCCTCGACCTGGGCCAGGGTGTCCGCATCCACCAGTCCCGCAACCGATTCCGGAGCGGCGGGGATGCCCATCAGGGTGCGTTCGGGCAAGCGATGCCCGCGCCCCTCCGACCACACCAGGGGCCGCTTCCCCGCGGGGAACACGAGTTGATCCTCGATCCCCAATTCCCGCATCAATTCCGGGATCTCGGGCCGCCGCCCCACGAACGCCTCGGCCCCCAGATCCACCGGATCACCGTCGATGTCGACGGTCCGCAGAATCCCCCCGACGCGGTCGCGCTCCTCGACGAGCACCAGCTCCGCCGACTCCCCCAGGGCCTGCCGCAGCCGGTACGCGGCCACCAGCCCGCTGATCCCGCCACCGACCACCGCGACCCGCATCGACCACTCCTCGTCCGCTCGTCACCGCCGCGAACGCACAGCCCACGGCGCGCGACCCGCACCTCGACGTCGAGCCGCTCCGCAGCTCAACCTACTCCCGGCGTTCGGACGCGTCGGTAGCCGGTGCCTCGCCGACAGCACCCGTTCGCACGGGAACCAGGACACGGGAGGTCCCGGGAATCGAACCCGGCACCTCCCTCCCACCTGGAGGTTTACGCGTCAGAGCGGGGTCGGGAGGCTGTGGATCAGGGCGACGGTATCGGTGATGACCGACGGGTCGGTGTTGGGGAGGACGCCGTGACCGAGGTTGAAGATGTGACCCTTCGCACCGAGGGTGATCGCCTCGTCGGCCTCGCGGGCGATGCGGCGGACCTCGGCGTCGATGGCGGCCGGTCCGGAGAACAGCACGGCGGGATCCAGGTTGCCCTGCAACGCTTTTCCGGGGCCGACGCGGCGGGCGGCCTCGTTCAGCGGGATCCGCCAGTCGACGCCGACGACATCCGCGCCCGCTTCGCCCATGGCGCCCAGCAGTTCTCCGGTGCCGACACCGAAGTGGATACGCGGCACGCCCGCGTCGGCGATCTCGGCGAAGACCCGTTCCGAGTGCGGCATAACGTATTCGCGGTACTGGGCCAGCGACAGCGCGCCCGCCCACGAGTCGAACAGCTGCACCGCGTCCACGCCCGCGGCGATCTGCGCGCGCAGGAACTCGATGGTGATGTCGGTGAGCACGCCCAGCAGCTGGTGCCAGGTCTCGGGGTCGGCGAGCATCATCGCCTTGGTGCGCTCGTGGTTCTTGCTGGGCCCGCCCTCGACCAGGTACGACGCCAAAGTGAACGGGGCACCGGCGAATCCGATGAGCGGGGTCTCACCCAGGGCGTCGAGCAGCAGCTTCACGCCCGCGGTGACCGCGCCCACGTTCTCGGGGCGCAGCCGCGGCAGGGCGCGCACGTCGGCGACGGTGCGCACCGGGTCGGCCACGACCGGGCCGACACCGGCCACGATGTCGAGGTCGATGCCCGCGGCCTTGAGCGGAACCACGATGTCGGAGAACAGGATTGCCGCGTCGACCTGATGGCGGCGGACCGGCTGCATGGTGATCTCGCACACCAGTTCCGGGTCGAAACACGATTCCAGCATGCCGATTCCGGCACGCACCTCGCGGTACTCGGGCAGGGACCGACCGGCCTGTCGCATGAACCACACCGGACGCCGATGCGGCACGCCGCCGGTGGCGGCGGCGAGGAACGGGGCATCGGTCAGCTGGCGGCGGGCGTGAGTAGTCATCGCCGCCCATCGTAAAGGGGCGCGGCGGCGCGCCTCGCACTGCTGGGTACCCGAGAGGTCTACGGTTGCGTCTCGTGACACCGCTCGACTTCCGCGACGGCGCTGCCCCGACCCCGGAGCCCGAAGAACCAGCCCGGTTCCGCGCCGCGGTCGAGGCCATGGGAACCGCATCAGTGCATCCCCGCATCGAACTCGCACCGATCCGCCCGCCCCAACGCCTGGCCCCGTACTCCTACGCCCTCGGGGCGGAAGTCACGCGACCCGACAGCAATGTGGTGCCCGTCGACTCCGACGGGGACGCGTTCGGCCGCCTGATCCTGCTGCACGACCCGGCCGGGCAGGACGCCTGGCACGGCGTGTTCCGCTTGGTCGCGTACTGCCAGGCCGACATCGACTCCGCGCTCGCCGCGGACCCGCTGCTGCCCGAGGTGGCGTGGAGCTGGCTGGTCGACGCGCTCGACTCGCGCACCCCGTTCACCGCCCTGGGCGGCACGGTGACCGCCACCAGCTCGGTCCGCTACGGCGACATCGCCGGGCCGCCGCGCGCCCACCAGCTCGAGGTACGGGCCTCCTGGACCGTCACCGACACCAACCTGCGCCCCCACGTGGAGGCGTTCTGCGAGGTGCTGGCGTACGCGGCCGGGCTGCCGCCCGCCGGGGTCACCCGGCTGGACGTGCGCCGGGGCGAGGGCACCGAGTAGTTGCGGCCCCGGTCGCGCCCACCGATCGCCGAATTCCCGCCCGTCCGGGCGGGAAACCCCCTCTCGCCTGCGAGAACATCTGTACTGCAACGAAATCGACAGCCGATGAGTACGATTCCCCATGGCCCGACGCAGTGTCACGGCCGGTCGTTTCACCGACGTGACGCGGCTCGCCCTTGCCCAACCCGTAGAGTTCAAGACCATGTCCGTACCAGATGAACCCGAAGCCACTGCCGCGGTACCGTTGCTCGCGCCAGTGGACGGTGTACCGCCGGTACTGGACTCTGCCCTCGAAGTGGCCGCGGCCGCCCGCCGCCTCGCCGCCGGCACCGGCCCGCTCGCGGTCGACGCCGAGCGCGCCTCCGGCTTCCGCTACTCCAATCGCGCCTACCTGATCCAGCTGCGCCGCGAGGGCGCCGGCAGCTTCCTCATCGACCCCATCCCGGTCGACGGCGATCTGGACCCGCTCGCGGACGCCATCAACGGCCTGGAATGGGTCCTGCACTCCGCCGACCAGGACCTGCCCGGGCTCGCCGAGCTGGGGCTGTACCCGGCCGAACTGTTCGACACCGAACTGGGCGGACGCCTGGCCGGATACGAGCGGGTCGGGCTGGCCGCCATGGTCGAGAAGCTGCTGGGCCGCGAACTGAAGAAGGGCCACGGCGCGGCCGACTGGTCCACCCGCCCGCTGCCCGACGACTGGCTGAACTACGCCGCCCTCGACGTCGAGCTACTCCTCGAACTCCGCGCCGCCGTCGCCGCCGACCTGTCCGACCAGGGCAAATCCGAGTGGGCCGCACAGGAATTCGAGCACGTCCGCACCGCCGAGCCCTCCGGCCCCAAGGCCGACCGCTGGCGGCGCACCTCCGGCATCCACACCCTGCGCCGCACCCGCCAGCTCGCCATCGTCCGCGAACTATGGACGACCCGCGACCGCCTGGCCCGCCTGCGCGATGTGGCCCCGGCCCGCATCCTCCCCGACTCGGCCATCGTCTCCGCCGCCACCAGCGAGCCCAAGACCATCGCCGCCCTGCGCGCCCTGCCGATCTTCGGCGGCCCCCGCCAGCGCCGCTACTCCCGCGAATGGCTCGGCGCCGTCGAACGCGCCCGCGCCCTCCCCGACACCGAGCTCCCTCCGCTCACCCAGCCCTTCGACGGCCCGCCCCCGGTCAACCGCTGGGAACGCCGCGACCCGGCCGCCGCCGCCCGCCTGCAACGCGCCCGCGCCGCCATGACCGAACTCTCCACCGAGGTCGCGGTGCCCGTCGAGAACCTCCTCACCCCCGACCTGCTCCGCCGCATGTGCTGGGACGGCCTGCCCAAGTCCGTCACCAACGGCGAGGCCCCGACCCTCATCGAGGACTTCCTCTCCGCCGGCGGCGCCCGCCCCTGGCAGCGCGCCCTGACCGTGCCGCGCCTCAGCGAAGCCCTCTACCCGAAGGCGTAGTGGCGGCCGCGGTCGAGCCGACCCCTCCGCCCCCAGCTCTGCGGCCCAAATAAGTTGGGGCACATGGGTTTTCCGCTTCCTTCTTATCGCACGGGGCGCTCGGGATAGATTCTGCCGACCCCCACACCCGGAGGGGATGCGGAAGGAGCTCACACATGGCGAAGAAGAGCCGGTCGTCGCGACATATCGGCTGGGGCACAACGACTTTGGCTGTCGGCGCGGCGGTTACCGCACTGACCGCGCCCAGCGCCTTGGCGGACGTCGGCCCGATCGGGGTCCTGGCCTGCCCGCCGACTCCGACGGGGACACCGTGCGCGACGCCGGGGTCGTATGCCGTGGGACAGGCCTACACGATTTCCACGTCGTACGGGATCGCTTACGGACTCGACGGGGTGCAGGTCAATATCTACGTGGATGCCTTCGACAACGGAGCGTGCATCGCGGGCACCACCGCGACCGACATCGACGGGATCCACGACTACACGCACATCACCTGGGTGCCGACCACCCCGGGAACGCACAAGATCCGTGTGATTCAGGGCTCCGACTTCGCCGACACCACCGTCACCGTCGTCGCCGCGCCGGCCGGGTCGATCAGCGTCACGCCGCCCGCGCAAGCTGCCTGCCATGGGGACGGCACGATCTCCGGCAGCGCCGCGCTCCCCAAGATCGTTCTCCCCAGCCTGGGTAGTTCGCAGCTGTTCCCGACCGGCAGCGGCACCGGACTGTTCCCGACCGGCAGCGCCAGCCGTCGGTGATCCGGTCCCTCGGCTCGGCAGGGAGCCGAGGGACCCGGGCCGTCGCTCACCTGGTCTCAGGGGAGTTCTCAGTCCAGGAAGTTGGGTGGGCGGCGGTCACGGCGGGCGCGGACGGCCTCGTCGAAGTTCTCGGTGGTGAGGCGGACGTAGAGCTGGGCCATGCCCTCGGTCTGCATGTGGGATTCGAAGCTGCCGGCCTCCAGGCCGCTCCACAGCAGGCGCTTGGTGAGTTCGCCGCCGCTGCGGCTCCAGCGCAGGATCTGGTCGGCGGTGTCGTAGGCGGCTTCCAGGAGTTTGTCGCCGGGGACGACGCGGGAGACGATGCCGATGCGCTCGGCCTCGGCCGCATCGACGTCGCGACCGGTCAGCATGATCTCGAAGGCGCGGGTCGAACCGATGGCGCGCGGGAGCGTGTAGCTGATGCCGAGTTCGGCGGCGGTGAGGCCGTTGTTGATGCCCGCGGCGCGGAAGTACGCGTCCTCCGCGGCGATCCGGATGTCGGTGCCCATGGCCAGACAGAAGCCGCCGCCGATGGCCGCGCCGTTGATGGCGCTGATCACCGGCTGGTGCATGCGCTTGATCGTGAGCATCACATTGTCGAGCAGTTCCATCGAGCGGCGGCCGATGGTGGTGCGCGTCAAGCCCTCTACACCCGGCACCTTGCCCGCGTGCTGCAGATCCGCGCCCGAGCAGAAGCCGTGCCCGGCGCCGGTGAGGACGACCACGCGCACCTCGTTGTCGGCGGAGACCTCCTCGAGGGCCTCGCGCAGCGGCACCATGACATCGAACGCCATGGCGTTCATCCGCTCCGGCCGATTCAACGTGACCAGCGCGATCTGGGGACGTGGCTTCTCGACCAGCACAAACGACATCCGAACTCCTGACCAGAAAACTGTAACCTGTTACAGAATCTACGCGAGAAGTCCAGCTCCGCCTAGAAAAC